>CALMCS010000690.1 GCA_937862875.1 uncultured Comamonadaceae bacterium | reverse complement strand
TGCCCGGCGTCTACCTGGCGGTGTGCGCACCCACAGGCGTGTCGCCCAAGCAGATGTCCGCGCTGCTCGCTCGCGTGTGCAAGGGGAAGATTCTGTGCTGGGCACCACTCGCACGCGCCGCGGGCGAGCCTGCCGACTGGCATGAAGAGATCGAGGGGCGCTACGACCTGTGAGGCTCGGCTCCAGAGTCTGAGCGGTGTGGACGGAGCGCTGGAGCCGCCAATGCGGGCTCAGCGCTCAGCGTCCCACACTGCGTCGGGGATCAGCGCAGGGCACCGCGTGTGTCCACGCTGATGATGCGCTCCACGAGGCCGCCATCGAGGCCGCCGCGCACGCCGATCAGATGGTCGTGCAGGTTCACCGTGGGGTCGCAGTGACCCGGAATCAGCCATACCGTGTCGCCCAGCTGGGGCAGCTCGCCATCGGTGGTTTCGGGGTGCAGGATGCCGTGTTCATCGCCGCCATTGGCAAAGCGCAGCGGCGGAGTGGTTGCGTCGAGCGCGTGCACCTTGGGCAATCCGGAATCGATGGCGTGGGTCTTGTGTCCCGCATCGCAGATCGCGTGTTTGTCGTCGCGCGAGATGACCTGCGATTTGACGAACAGGGCCTGCTCGAAAGCGGGTTGCGCCGGGTCGCGTTCGTTCTGCGCGTAGTCCGCGTCCATGAACAGAAACGATCCCGCCTGCACTTCGCCGTACACGCCGCTGGCGGCTTCGTGAATCAGGGTGCCGGTGCCCGAACCGGTGATGAGATGCACCTGCAGGCCCGACTCGATCACCAGGTCGCGCGTGTGCACCACCTCTTCGATCACCTGCGCGATGGCCTGGTGCCGGTCCTCGATGCCGCGAAAGTGCTGGGCCTTGCCGTGATAGGCGTGCAGGCCGGCAAAACGCAGTTCGGGGTTTTCGACGATGGCGTGGGCCAGCGCCACCACGGCCTCGCCGGGCGGCACGCCGCAGCGGCCCTGGCCGACATCGATCTCCACGAACACGTCGATGATGGGGTTGTTGCTCACGTCACGCATCGCACGGGCGAGCAGTTGCACGCCCACTTCCGAATCCACCGCCAGCGCCAGTCGACCGCCGCGGCTGTCGAGCAGGTGGGCCAGCTGCGCGACGCGGCGCAGTTTGGTGGGGGCGATGATTTCGTTGCTGATGAACAGATTGCTCACGCCCAGCGAGGCAAGCACTTCCGCCTCGGACAGCTTTTGCACGCAATGGCCGCACGCGCCGGCCTGCTCCAGCAGTTGGGCGATTTCGGCGCTCTTGTGCAACTTGGCGTGGGGGCGCCAGAGCACCCGGTGCTTGCGCACGAAGTCGGCCATGCGCTGGACGTTGCGGTCCATCGCATCGAGATCCACCACGAGGGCGGGCGTTTCGATCTGGTCTACGGATTTGCCCTGCAGTTGCAGCAGGTAGTCAGGAATGGGTTTCATCGCGGCTTTGCTGATTCAGGTGTTCGGTGTCTGCCCAGCCGACAAGGGCCAGTCCGTTGTCGGGCGTCCAAAGCAAGCGGTTGATGGCGGCGTTGGTCAGCTGCCAGGTGCGGGGTGCCTGAAGGTCGAGCTTGGTGGCCAGGCGATACAGCACGTCGAGCACGCCGCCATGGGCTACCAGCACGATCTGCTCGTTCGGATGTTGGCTGGCCAGCTCGTTGACGGTGTGCTCGATGCGGCTTCGCAGCATGGTCAGCGATTCGCCGCCGCCACCCGGGATGAACTCCGGATCGCGTTTGCGCCAGCGCATGGCCTGGTCGGGCAACTCGGCCTCGATCTGCGCAAAGGTGCGGCCTTGAAAATCTCCAAAGCTGCGCTCGCGCAGGCCCTGGGTGGAGTGCAGCGGCGCACGGGTGGTGCGCGCAACGGCCTCGGCCGTGGCGTAGGCGCGTTTCAGGTCGCTGCTGTAGATCGCATCGACGGATTCGTCTGCCAGTGCCTGACCGGCCTGCTGTGCCTGCCACTCACCGATCTCATTGAGCGGAATATCGAGGTGGCCTTGAATACGGGTGTCTACATTCCACGCGGTTTCTCCGTGGCGAATGGCGATGATGCGTGTGACGTGCATGCTCGGTGTTGCGATGTTCAGTGAAGGGAAGATGAAACGGGGAACGGGTCTCAGCTGATCGTCGCGGTGGCGTGCCTTGGTGTGCCCGGTTCTGCTGTGCTCTTGTGGAGTCGCAGTGGCGGGCTGACACATGGATTGTCAACCCATCCTCAGTGTCCGAGAAACAAGCTGCTGCAAAAAAGCCGATGCAACCGGAAAGGCGGCATCGGCTTCCATGTCATGTCGGCACGAACGCTCAGAGCAAGGATTTGGCGTTGTCGAGCACCAGATCGCAGGCCTTTTCCTTCAGGCTGCCCTTGACCTTGTCGAGGCTGAACGACTTGCCGTCGGAACCCGTGATCACGCCGGACAGACCGCCCAGATAGCCTTCGTCCTTGGGCTCTTCCTTCTGGCCGAGGCCGATCTTGCCCAGCAACTGGTCCTTGACCTGAGCGGCCTTGTCGGCGTTCAGGTAGTTGTTCTTCATGCAGTAGGTGATCACGCCGGCGGCGTTGCTCGCGGTGCCCGAGCTCGACAGGCCCAGGGCGGACAGCGCCGAGCTGCTACCGGACGACGAACCGCTGCCCATCTTGTCCTTCAACGCATCGCCGAAACCGGCGGCGTTGGCCGAAAAAGCCGCGCCGCACAGCAGGGCGCAGACCATGGCGGAGGAAATGATTTTCTTCATGCTTTTGTCCTTGAGAAGAGGAAGAGGAACTGGCACGGCTCGTTTGAAAGTCATTCGCTATCAACTATAAAACCGACCACAAATTTCACGATATCACGACCCGGAGCCCCCAAAGGTGGAACTTTGCAAACAACCCGTAAAGCCTTGTGTGATAACGATTACAAGCGTTTATTTCCGTTCGGAAACCGGTGAAGAAGGCGGTGCGGCCTGTCCCGGAGGGGTCGTCGGCGCACGTGCGGGAATCGGTTGCGCGGTCTGCGAATCGACCAATGTTCGGATCGTGCGTGTGCCCTGAGGCGGTTGCGGGAAGCCGGCGAGCGCCTGATTGAACAGCACGCCGTAGATGGCGGGGTCGTTGGTCCAGACGTCCTCATACACGGCCGAGGTCTCGTAGACGATCTTCTGCGTCTTGGCGTCGCGCAGCAGCAGGCTGACCTTGCGGTGATAGAGCGGCGTGGGCGAATCCATCATCCAGCCGGAGCCCATGCCCATGCCGAAGCCCCAGCCACGGCCAAAACCGAAGCCCATGCGGCCATAGAACGGGCCGCCGCCGAAATAGGGATAGCCGCCGTAGCCGTATTGGCGCAGGTAGGGGTTGGCCACAAAGCCGCCCTCGGCGCCGATCTGCAGCACCAGGCTGGCATTGGTGTCATCGCGCTGCAGTCCTACATTCGCGAGCGCCTGCTGCGCCTGCGCTTCGATCGCGTCGAAGCCCACGGCATTGGCGTTCTGGGACGGCAAGCGCTCCAGACGGTAGGTGGGAGGGGCGGGCATCGCGGCCAGCGTGGAGTAGCTGCTGACGTTGCTTTCCACCTGCCGCGTGGTGGAGCAACCCGTCAGCATCAGGGCTGCGAGGCCGGAAAAGGCCAGAAAAAACCAGTAATGGAGGCGTCGGAACGTAGTGGTCATGACAATTTATTCAACAACGGTGCTTCGCCAATAGTGGACTGAATTCCCTGAGGAATCCAGTCCTGACCGCACAACCCGTGTTGGATTGTCAAAACGTCCCGGAGTTCTCAGGAGAGCTGAACCACCTGCACGCCCGCGGGCAGATTGGTGTTCATCGTCGGCAGTTCTTCGTGGTCGAACGCCATGTCGCCATTCGGATCGGCAATGCCGGTGGCCTTGGCGTTCTTGAAGTCGTTGAGCTGGGGATCCATCATGTGGGTGGTCACGATGTTGCCCATGGCGCGGAACATGCTCTCGATGCGGCCGGGGAATTTCTTTTCCCACTCGCGCAGCATCTGGCCGATGGCCACGCGCTGCAGGCCGTCCTGGCTGCCGCACAGGTTGCACGGGATGATCGGGAACTGCTGGTATTGCGCCCAGCGGATGGTGTCCTTCTCGGGCACATAGGCCATCGGGCGGATCACCACATGCTTGCCGTCGTCCGACACGAGCTTTGGCGGCATGCCCTTCATGCGGCCGCCGTAGAACATGTTGAGCATCAGCGTCTGCACGATGTCATCACGGTGATGGCCGAGCGCCAGCTTGTTGCAGCCCAGCTTGTCGGCCACCGAGTACAGAATGGCACGGCGCAGGCGCGAGCACAGGCCGCAGGTGGTCTTGCCTTCGGGGATCACGCGCTTGACGACGGAGTAGGTGTCCTGCGTTTCGATGTGATAGTCGACACCAATGCTCTCGAAGTATTCGGGCAGGATGTGATCGGGGAAGCCGGGCTGCTTCTGGTCGAGGTTGACCGCCACCAGATCGAACTTCACCGGCGCGCGCTTTTGCAGCTTGCGCAGGATGTCGAGCATGGTGTAGCTGTCCTTGCCACCCGACATGCAGACCATGATCTTGTCGCCTTCTTCGATCATGTTGAAGTCGACGATGGCTCTGCCCACTTCTCGGCACAGGCGCTTCTCGAGCTTGATCTGCTCGCGCTCGATCTTGATCTTGCCGGGCGCAGTCGCTTCGGCCTGCACGCCTTCAGCGGCGTTGGCAGTAGCGGAAGCAGAAGCAGCTTCTTGTTGTTCAGCAGCGGCTTCGGCTGCAATCCACGGGTTGTCTGTAATAGCGTTCATGGCAGTTTGTTCACCACTGTCCGGTTTCGATGCGAATGGCGACTTCGCAATCATCAAAAATTTCCAGCTTGGCGATCTTGACGCGCACACCCATCACTCCGGGTAGTTGCATCAGGCGCTGGGCCAGTTTGCCGATCAGGCTTTCCAGCAGGTTCACGTGTTCGGTGCGGCACTCATCGATGATGATTTGCCTTACCTTGCGGTAGTCGAGCACATGCAGGATGTCGTCGTCGCGGGGGCTCAGGGGCTGGGTGCCCAGATTGAGTTCGGCGTCGACCTGAATCGGCTGAGGCGCGATTTTCTCATGAGCGAGGATTCCGAGGTTGGCGTCGAAGCGCAAACCCGTCAAAGTCAGTATTTGGGTACCAGCGTCGTTTTGCATGGTTCTTGGGGGAAAAAGGATAAAAGTAGGCGTCTGGGCGCGGAATTCAGTGCAAGGCCGACCGAGGGGCGGCCGGGCTTACATCAGCGAAAAATCGCGCTCGAAACGCATGAGGTGCTGCCCGCCATCCACCAGCAGCGTCGTCCCGGTGATGGAACGGTTCTCCAGTGCAAATTTGACGGTGGCGGCCACATCGGCCGGAGTGGACGAGCGGCCGAGCGGGCTCATTCGGTGCAGTTGTTCAAATTTCTCGCCCTCCAGCATGTGGCTGGTGAGCGTCAGCCCCGGTGCCACGCCGACCACGCGGATGAGCGGCGCGAGCGCCAGCGACAGCATGGTGCCGGCCGCCTCCAGCGCCGCCTTGGAGAGCGTGTAGCTCAGAAAGTCGGGGTTCTGGTTCCAGAGTTTTTGGTCAAGCAGATTGACGATTGCGCCATGGGCATCGGCCTCGCCACAGTCGGCGCGGTGCTTCAAATGGGCGTGCAGACTCTGCCCCAGCACGATCGGCGCGCCGGTGTTGCTGCGCAGATGCTGGTCGAGCAGGGCGTAGCTGAAGGTCTGGGCATCGTCGTGTTCGAACAACGATGCACTGTTGACCACGGCGTCCACCGCACCAAACCGGGCGATCACGCGCGGCAGCAGGGAGCGGACTTCGCTTTCGTCCTCAAAGTTGGCCGCAAACCGTGCGCTGTCGCCGGAAAGCGCCGCGCATTGGGCCTCGGTATCCATCGCATCGCGCTCGGAACTGCGGTAATGCACGGCCACTTGCCAGCCCCCCGCAGCCAGCGCAAGCGCGATTTCACGTCCCAAACGCTTGGCAGCGCCGGTGACGAGAACGGTGCGAGGATGTGGAGTGATGGGCATTGGAGGACAATCGGGGTTGTGAACACATCTATAGATTCCTCAAGTTTAACGACCGCGCTGCGGGAGCACATCGTCGAGGCCATTCGCGCGGCGGGTGGCTGGCTGGGTTTTGAGCGCTTCATGGAGTTGGCGCTGTACACCCCAGGGCTCGGTTACTACGCCAACGGCGTGCCCAAATTCGGCACCATGCCGCAGTCCGGCAGCGACTTTGTGACCGCGCCCGAGCTGTCGCCGCTGTACGGCAAGGTGCTGGCCGCGCAGATTGCCGAAGTGTTTGAAGAAACCGGCGTCGACGAGATCTGGGAGTTTGGCGCGGGCACGGGTGCCCTGGCCAAGCAGATCCTGCAGGCGCTCGGCCCCAAGGTGAAGCGCTACACCATCGTCGACCTGTCGGGCAGCCTGCGCGCACGCCAGCAGCAGACGCTCGAGTCGTTCGGCGATCAGGTCGCGTGGGCGGAGCAATTGCCCGAAACGATCAACGGCGTGATCGTGGGCAACGAGGTACTGGACGCCATGCCCGTGCAGCTCATCCATCGCCAAGGCGGTGAGGAAGACGGCATCTGGAGCGAACGCGGCGTGATCGTGGCCGACGACGGCAGCTTTGCCTGGGAAGACCGGCTCACGGATGCGCGTCCTCCGATCGACATCCTGGGCCCGCAGGATTACCTCACCGAGCTGCAACCGCAGGGCGAGGCCTTCATGCGCACCATTGCCGAGCGGCTCAAGCGCGGCGCGGCGATCTTCATCGACTACGGTTTCCCCGAAGGCGAATACTTTCACCAGCAGCGCCACATGGGCACGCTGGTCTGTCACCGCGCGCACCAGGTGGACTTTGATCCGCTGGTGGACGTGGGCCTGAAAGACATCACCGCCCACGTCAACTTCACCGGCATGGCGCTGGCCGCGCAGGATGCGGGTCTTGAAGTGCTGGGCTACACCAATCAGGCGCACTTTCTGCTGAACTGCGGCATCGCCACCGAGATGGAAAAGTCACCGCAGAAAGAGCGCTCCCAGGCCGCCAAGCTGGTGATGGAGCACGAAATGGGCGAGCTGTTCAAGGTGCTGATGCTGGGCGCGGGCGAGACATGGATCCCCATGGGCTTTGCGCGTGGCGACCGCACCCATCGTCTTTGAAAGCACAGGCCCATGATTCGCTGGCTCATCGTTGTCTTTCTTGCGCTGGTGCTGATCAATGGGCTCACGCCCTGGCTCCGAAAAATCGGCCTCGGGCGGTTGCCGGGTGATTTCGAGTTCCGGTTGTTCGGCCGGGCTTGGTTTCTGCCGATCACCACCACGCTGGTGCTCAGCGGGATAGCGAGTTTGATTGCCCGCTATCTGTGATCGGGAGCCGGTTGGGGCGGGCGAGTGAGGCGAAAGGCTTGAAACGCGGCGCGTTTGCCTATACATAGTGGGTTATTGCCCCGCTTTACCTGGCTGTCGCCAGCCTATCTGTGAGCCCACCATGTCCGAAAAATTGCACATCGTCTGTCCCCATTGCCACACCACCAACCGCATCGCGGTGGATCAATTGGGTGGCGAGGCCAACTGCGGCAGCTGCCATCAACCGCTGATCACCGGCGAGCCCATCCCCCTGGATGCGAGCAGCTTCGCCAAGCACGTGGGACGCAGTCAATTCCCGGTGGTGGTGGATTTCTGGGCGCCGTGGTGCGGCCCGTGCCGATCGATGGCACCGGCGTTTGAGCAGGCCGCGAATACCCTGAAAACCCAGGCGCAGCTGGTGAAGCTCGATACCGAAGCGCATCCCCAGGCCTCCGCGCCCTACAACATCCGCAGCATTCCCACGATGGTGGTGTTCAAGGAAGGCAAGGAGCTGGGCCGCATCTCCGGTGCGATGCCCGCCAGCGAAATCATCCGCTGGGTGAACTCCGTTATTTGACGTTGGGGTCTGTGGGCGCATCCGCGCCCGCATCGGTCACCGCATCCACCACCCAGCGCGGGTCCAGCACGCGCGCTCGGTGGTCCACGTAGTACCCGCCGAACTCCGTATACCGCATCACCAGCAATCCGCAGTGCGTGCAGCGCCACACGCTGGCACGGTTGGTGGGGAAGTAGGCGAGGGCGATGGGCGCTTCCGGGCTTTCGTAGCGTGTGCCGTTGGGGTGGAATTCTTCGAAGGTGGGTTCGTCCACCGCCGGGTCACGCAGCTCTGCCACCAGTTCCATCTGCGCGGCCGGCCAGTGCATGTCGGTGATGCTGTCCCAGCCCTGGAAACGGGCCAGGTGGCAGTCGCAGTCCTTGCCGATTTGGCTTTGTGCGGCGAGTTCCTGCAGTTGCTGCGTGGTGTGAATGTGTGGTTGCGTCATGGTTGTTGCTCAACTTCTTCGGCTGCGAGCCACTCGCGCAGGGCCTCGCGCCTTGCGTCGGCGACTGCTGCGCCAATGGCCTCGCCCTTGAGGCCGCGTTTTGCGGCGGCTCCGGCGATCGGGCCGGTTTTCACGTCGAGCACGGTTTGCAGTGCGGTCGACAGGCGCGCGCGCTGTGGATAGGCGCGGTCTTCGAAACCGAGGCGTCCGCGGGCATCGCATTCGCAGGCGAACAGCGCTTCTTCAAAACGCTGTGGTTTGCGGATCGCGTCGCAGCGTTCGAACAGGCGCAGCAGCGCCGAGGCGTTGAGTTCCTTGCTGCGGTGGATGTTGCCGTGTTCGCGCGCCACCAGCACTGCCAGCTCATGCATGTCGTTGGGAATGCGCCAGCGGTCGCAGACGGCGTTGGCCAGATCGGCGCTGCGCTCTTCGTGGGCGTGATGGCGCGGCAGGATGTCGGCGGGCGTCGTGCCCTTGCCGAGGTCGTGCATCAGGCAGGCGAAGCGCACCGACAGCGGGGCATTCAGCTGCGCCGACATGTCGAGCACCATCATCACGTGAATGCCGGTGTCCACTTCCGGGTGGTATTCGGCACGCTGCGGCACGCCCCAGAGCGCGTCGAGCTCGGGCAGCAGGCGCGCGAGGGCGCCGCAGTCGCGCAGCACGTTGAACATGCGCGACGGAGTTTGCTCCATCAGCCCGCGTGAGAGTTCTTGCCAGACGCGTTCGGCGACCAGGTGATCGACCTCGCCCTCGTTCACCATCTCGCGCATCAGTTCCATGGTTTCCGGGGCGATGCGGTAGTCGGCAAAGCGTGCCGAGAAACGCGCGATGCGCAGAATGCGCACCGGGTCTTCGCGGAAGGCTCCCGTCACGTGGCGCAGCAGCTTGTTCTCGAGATCGGCCTTGCCGTTGTGCGGGTCGACGACCTCATCGGCGTGGGTCCAATCGGCCGGGGCTGCCATGGCGTTGATGGTCAGGTCGCGGCGCGAGAGGTCTTCCTCGAGCGTGACATCGGGCGATGCCTGCATCACAAACCCGCGATAGCCACGCCCGCTTTTTCGCTCGGTGCGGGCGAGTGCGTATTCCTCGTGCGTCTGCGGATGCAGAAACACGGGAAAGTCTCGGCCGACCGCCATGTAGCCCTGTTCGAGCATTGATTCGGGCGTTGCACCCACCACGACCCAGTCGCGGTCATGGACCGGCTTGCCCATCAGCCGATCGCGTACAGCGCCGCCCACCATAAAAATTTGCATGCCCCAAGTGTAGTGGCGCAGGTCTACAAAATTACTGAGGCATCATGCGCCAACGCTCCAGCAGGGCCTTGTGCGGAGTAGTATTTCCCGATCGCCGCAGTGGAGCGGCCAGTTTTGCCGCAATGGAGCGGCCTGTTTTGCCGCAGTGCTGCGGCCTGTTTTCGACCTGAAGGATTTCCCCATGCAAGACGCACGACCCGCCATCGCCATCGTGGGCGCAGGCAGCATCGGCGTGGCTTTTGCCATTGTTTTTGCGCGCACCCACCATGCGGTGCGCCTGTTCGATCCGGATGCCGCCGCCCGCGAGCGCGCACTGAGCACCTTTGCCGCGCGCCTCGACGATCTGGTGGAAGCCGGTCTGCAGGACCGCGCCTCCATCGCCGAGGTGCTGCCGCGCCTGACCGTGTGCGCCGAGCTGGCCGATGCCGTGGGTACGGCTGATCTTGTGATCGAGTGTGCGCCGGAGCGTGTGGAGATCAAGCGCGATCTGTTTGCGCAGCTCGACGCCCTGACCAAGCCGGACGCCGTGCTGGCCAGCGCCTCATCGTTCCTCGCCGCGTCCAAGTTCACCGAAGATCTCAAGGGCCGCGAGCGTTGCCTGGTGCTGCATCCGGGCAATCCGCCGTACCTGATTCCGGTGCTGGAAGTGGTGCCCGCGCCGTACACCAGCAAGGCATGCGTCGAGCGCGCCATGCAGATGTCGGCCGCTGCGGGACTGAAGCCCGTGCTCGTGGCGCGTGAAGTCGAAGGCTTTCTCTTCAACCGTCTGCAGGGCGCCGTGCTGCGCGAGGCCTATTGCCTGGTACGCGACGGTGTGGCGAGCGTGGAAGACATCGATACCGTGATGCGCGATGGATTGGGCATGCGCTGGTCGGTGATCGGCCCGTTTGAAACGGCCGACCTGAATACCCAGGGCGGCATTGCGTCGCACGCCGTGAAGATGGGCCCATCGTACGAACGCATGGGCAAGGAACGCGGCCAGAACGATCCGTGGACGCCGGAGCTGGTGGCCAAGGTGGAGGCGCAGCGCCGCGAGGTCCTGCCACTCGATCAGTGGCAAGACCGCGTGGCCTGGCGTGACCGCGCGCTCATGAAGGTGGTGAAGCTGCGCGGGGAATCTGACGATTCCAACGACTGACCACAGGCCTCAGCGGCGCACGCGATACGGCTCGTCGAAGGGCACGAAGTCATCTTCGGCGAGTGCGTCCTTCACCCAGGCCTGCACGCCGGGCAGGGCCATGACGCGATCCACGTAGGCCTTGATCGGCTCGGGCACCGGCAGGGCGTAGGTGGTGATGCGCGAGCAGACCGGTGCGTAGTAGGCATCGGCGATGCTGAATTCGCCAAACAGCATCGGGCCTTTGTGGGTCTCGAGCAGGCCGCTCCACATCTCCACCAGGCGCTGGACATCGGCCCGCACGCCGGGCTGGTCGCGCCAGATCAGTGCGCCGATGTCGGGCAGACTGGCTTCGATGTTCATGCCGCAGTGGCTGCGCAGCGAGGTGAAGCCGCTGTGCATTTCCGCGCAGACGCTGCGCGCGATGGCGCGGGCCTTGGCATCCTTGGGCCAGAGATTCTTTTCGGGATACTTCTCGGCCACGTATTCGGCGATGGCCAGGGTGTCCCAGAGGTTCAGGTCGCCATCGACCAGTGCCGGTACCTTGCCGGTGGGCGATACCTTGCTCATCTGCGTCTTGAACTTGGAGCCCGCATCAAAGCTGTCGAAACGCACGAGGATTTCCTCGAAGGGGATACCTGCCTGTTTGATCAGCACCCACGGGCGCATGGACCAGGAAGAGTAGTTCTTGTTGCCGATGAAGAGTTGCAGCATTGGGGGTTCCGATCGAATGGGTCCGCACCAGTGTAGGGCTGCTGTCTGCCGATCCGTGTGAAGGAGTGATTTAATTTCGTCCCATGACTTCGAGCTCAACCCTTCCCGTCCCCAACCTCTCTACCGCGGCCACCGGCCACCACCGCTCTGCACTCGTGCTGTTCTCGGGCGGCCAGGATTCCACCACCTGTCTGGCGCAGGCCCTGTCGCGCTACGAACGCGTGGAAACGCTGGGTTTCGACTACGGCCAGCGCCACAGTGTGGAGATGCAGGTGCGGGTGACGGCGCGTGAGGCCCTGGTGCAGGCGTTCCCCGAATGGCGCGAGAAGCTGGGCGAAGACCATGTGTTGTCGCTCGACGTGCTCGCGCAGATCGGTGGTTCCTCGCTCACCGAGGATGTGGCCTTCGCCATGCAGGCCGACGGCTTGCCCAACACCTTTGTGCCGGGTCGCAACCTGCTGTTTTTGACCTTGGCGGGCGCGCTGGCCTATCGGCGCGGCATTTCGGTGATCGTCACCGGCGTGTGTGAAACCGATTTTTCGGGCTATCCAGACTGCCGCGACGACACCATGAAGGCGATGCAACTGGCCTTGAATCTGGGGCTGGAGCGCCGCCTGCTCATCGAGACGCCGCTGATGTGGCTCGACAAGGCGCAGACCTGGCAGATGGCGTTCGAGCTGGGTGGCAACCCACTCATCGAACTGATTCGCAAAGACACGCACACCTGCTACCAAGGCACGCGCGATGTGCTGCACGACTGGGGCTTTGGTTGCGGCAGCTGTCCCGCCTGCGAATTGCGGGCGCAGGGCTGGAAACGCTGGCAGGCGCAGCGAAGCGCCTGAACTTTGCCTGATCTCGGTCCGAGGGTTCTGCGACAGGAAAAATTGTCACCATTTGTGACTATGTTTTTCCTGTGCTTTCGACTTCAACCGATGGGCCAGACGACGCCGTTGTCGTTGAGGATGGCGTCGAGCGGCAGGTCGTGCGGTTCCGGCTCGAAGTCGTCGACATAGCCACAGGTGTAGCCCAGGCCGACGGTGAACGGACGCGGCTCGAGGGCTGCCAGCGTGCGGTCGTAGAAGCCGCCGCCGTAACCCAGGCGGTAGCCGCCGGCGCTGTAGCCCACACAGGGAACGAACAGCAGGGTCGGCACGATCAGCTCGGTGTCCTTGGGTTTGGGGATGCCGTAGGCATCTTCTTCCATGGGGCAGCCGGGGTACCAGGCGTGGAAGGTGAGCGTCTTGTGCTCGCGATTCACCACCGGCAGGCCGATGCGGCGGCGCAGTGGCTCGTCGAGCAATTCGCCGTCTTCCTTCCAGCGGTGCAGGGCGGGCAGGGGATCGAACTCGCCCTTGATGGGCCAATAGGCACCAATCACGGTGTCGGGTTTGTCCACCAACCAGATGCGCATGACGCGTTGCAATAGGTCGGCCCGAACCAGACGATCGGGTAAATTCAAGCGCTGTTCTACCAGTGCGCGACGCAAGGCTGCTTTGTCCATCACATAATCCCGAGATGCAATTGCTCAAGATTCTGACACCGTTACTGCTTGGGGCTAGTCTGGCAGGTGCGGTTCCCTCTGTTTCGGCTCAAACCCGAGGCGACGATGTGTTGCTGGAAATGCAAAAAGCGTTCAGGCAAAAAGACAAACAAAAGCTCGCAACGCTGCTGCCCAGCGCGCGTGGCCACGTGCTGGAGCCGTGGGCGGCCTACTGGGAGCTGAAGGCGCGCCTCGAAGACGCACCGCAGTCCGAGGTCGATGCGTTTTTGCAACGCTACGCCGGCAGCTACCAGGAAGACCGATTGCGTAACGATTGGCTGTTGCTTTTGGGCCAACGGCGCGATTGGGAGCGCTTCATGGACATGCATGCGAAATTCCGTATGCGTGATGACAAGGAAGTGCAGTGCTATGCGCTGAATGTCGATCAGATGGTCGGCAAGGGCACCGAAGAGGGCGCCGATCTGGTGCTGCGCAATTGGTACGCGCAGCGCGATCTCGATGACGGCTGCGCGTATGCCGTCGCCGAGCTGTACGCCAACAAGAAAATCAAGGCCGCCGATATCTGGCGCAAGGCGCGCCTGTCGGCCGAGGCGAACCGCCTGCGCGCGGTGCGCAAGGCGGTGGAAATCGTCGCTCCCGATTCGGTGGGCAATCTGCGCGATGCCGTGGATTCCCCCACCAAATACCTGACGGGGCGGGCCACCGCGTCCGGCAAGGCGAAGCAGGAATTCATCGTGCTGGCGCTGATCCGCATGACGATGGGCGATCCCGAAGCCGCGGCGCGTCTGCTCGACTCCAAGTGGGGTGTGCAGCTCTCGGCCGAAGAGCGCAACTGGATTTGGGGCCTCATCGGCAAGCAATCGGCGATTGCGCTGTCGCCCAATGCGCTGACCTATTTTGGCAACGTGACCCGCGACGCCGACCTGAATGACGACATGCTGGCCTGGCGCACCCGCGCGGCGCTGCGTGGCGGGCAGTGGAAAGTGGTGAGCCGCAGCATCGAGGCCATGAGCCCCGCGGGCCGCGCGGACCCGACCTGGGTCTACTGGCGTGGCCGGGCCTATCTGTCGAACCGTCCGGGCGACGAGGATCGTGCCAACGCCAAGCGCCAATTCGAGACGATCGCCGGCACCAGCGGTTTCTACGAACAGCTGGCGCAGGAGGAACTGGGCACCAAGATTTCCGCGCCACCGGCTCCCTCGCCGCTGACGGTGGAAGAGATCGCCGGCGCACGCGCCAATCCGGGCCTCAATCGCGGCCTGTATGCAATCCTGCTGGGTCTGCGCAGCGAAGGCGTGCGCGAGTGGAACTACGCCACCAATCTGCACAGCCCCGGTGGTCTGGGCGAGCGTGAACTGCTCGCGGCGGCCGATCTGGCCTGCAAGCAGGAAATCTGGGACCGCTGCATCAACACCAGCGAGCGCACCAAGACGGTCATCGACGTGACCCAGCGTTTCCCCATGCCGTTCCGCTCGAAGGTGATCGAGCATTCGCGGGAAGTGGGGCTGGATCCGGCCTATGTCTACGGCCTGATTCGCCAGGAAAGCCGCTTCATCATGGATGCCCGGTCGGGCGTGGGTGCCTCGGGCCTGATGCAGGTGATGCCCGCGACCGCACGCTGGACCGCGCGCAAGATCGGCATGACCAATTTCACGCCCGATCAGATCTACGATCGCGACACCAACATCACCATCGGCACGGCGTATCTGAAGCTGGCGCTGGATGACTTCGATGATTCGATGGCACTCGCCGCAGCCGCCTACAACGCCGGCCCGGGCCGTCCGCGCAATTGGCGCAACGGACCGGTGATCGACGCCGCGATCTGGGCGGAAAACGTGCCGTTCCTCGAGACCCGCACCTACGTGAAGAACGTGCTGGCCAACACGGTGAACTACTCGGCGATCCTGACGGGTCAGCCCCAGTCGATCAAGGCACGCCTCGGCACCATCGGCCCGCGCAACGCGGCCGAGCCGGAGCCGAACAAGGATCTGCCGTAATTCGCGAACCACGGATCACGGACCACGGTAGGATCCTTTTGAAAATCAGGCCACGTCATCTCCGGATGGCGGGGCCTTTTTTCCGGTGACCATGGCGCGCACCAGATTCTCGCGGTGCTGCCAGCAGGTCCAGAGCATGCCGAGAATGTGCATCGCCACCAGACCCAGCAATGCCCAGCCCAGGTACTTGTGCAGATTGGCGAGCCAGCCGTAGCCCCAGAACATGTCCGTGGTGTAGAGCCAGCCCGTGAAGCTCAAAGCACCCAGGCAGGCGAGCAGCGCCAGCACCATCCAGCCGCCCAGCGGGTTGTGGCCGAGGTAGCGCGGAGCGTGTCCGCCGAGGGTGCTGCGCGCATAGCCGAGCGTGAATTGCGGCGAGCGGACGAACTGCGCAAATCGCGCGTAGTGGCTTCCCGCAAAACCCCAGACGAGGCGCGCCACCAAGATGCCGATCACGACATAGCCGGTGTTTTCATGCGTGGGACCGAGGTCGTCCCGGCTCCACCAGGCGACGGCAATCGAGACCACCAGCGCCCAGTGCAACAGGCGCACCGGGAGGTCCCAGATGCGCATGAAAGCCTGCGGCTTGCTCACTCCTCAACGCGTTCGAGGGTCTTGGGATCGAAGAAGGCCTCCACGCGCTTGCCCTTGGGGTCCTTGCCGTAGACCTCGTAGCAGGTGTCCGTCTTTTCCATGCGGCGCACGGTCCAGCCTTCCTTCACGAGCTTTTCCTGCAGTTCGGTGTGCGGACGCCATTCGCTCTTGGGGTATTCCTTGCACTGGACGTTGCCGTGTGCGAAGGCGGCAGTGGCACAGAAGCTCAGGACTGCGGCGCAGAGTACGGAGGGGATGGTTTTCATATGGAAGACTCCTGGTGGAATGATTTTTGAGAGTTCACTACGGAAGGTGGTGCAGCTTCAGGTCACTGACCAGCGGCGCACCAGATTGTGATAGATGCCCGTGAGCTGAACCAGTCGCGGGTCTTCGGCCTGCATGGACGGACTCAGTTGCTGAATGGACCGGTCCAGATCGAACAGCAGGCTACGCTCGCCTTCGTCTGGAATGAGGCTTTCGATCCAGAAGAACGAGGCGACTCGCGCGCCGCGCGTCACGGGCGTCACGCGGTGCAGGCTGGTGGACGGGTAGAGCACCATGTCGCCTGCTTCGAGCTTGATTTCCTGAACGCCGAACGGACCTTCCACTTCGAGCTCGCCGCCATCGTATTCGTCGGGCTCGGAGAGAAACAGTGTGGCCGAGAGGTCGGTGCGCATTTGCTGGTGCGAGCCGGGAAGGAACATGAGTGCGCTGTCGACATGCGCGCCATAGGTGCCGCCATCGGCATAGCGGTTGAACTTGGGCGGGTAGATGGTGCGCGGCAGCGCGGCGGAAATGAACTTCGGGGTCTGCGCGAGGGTGCGCAGAATGGTCTGGCCCAGTTCAACGCCATGCTCGTTCAGATCATCGAGTTGCTGGTTGCGTTTGACGCTCTTGGCCAGCGACCCCGCCGTGGCTGCTCCATCGCCCCAGGCGGCGGCATCGAGCTGTTCGCGGAATTGGCGAACCTGGGCTTTGGAGAGAACTTGGTCAATGGTGATCAGCATGGCGTGGGTGTGGTCGGGGCGAACCGCGCAATCATCGGCGAGAAATCAAAGGCGTCAAAACCCATGGAACGGTCGCTGAATTTTGCACGTGAAAAAGCCGGAGCTGCAGGGGCTGCAAGTCCGGCTTGGTTCATCGGTGCTGTTGAAGCAGCCGCCTGGCTTACAGGTCGAGGTTCAGCGTCAAGCGTGCTGCACGGCTGTCACCCTTGTACAGGAACG
>CALMCS010000689.1 GCA_937862875.1 uncultured Comamonadaceae bacterium | reverse complement strand
TCCAGGCCGACAACGCCACCAAGCTCGAAGAAATGCGCCGCACGGTGGACGAAAAGCTCCACGCCACGCTCGAGCAGCGCCTGGGCGAATCTTTCAAACTCGTCAGCGACCGGCTCGAACAAGTGCACAAGGGCCTGGGCGAAATGCAGACCCTGGCGGGCAGCGTGGGCGACTTGAAGCGCGTGATGACCAATGTGAAAACGCGCGGCACCTGGGGCGAAATGCAGCTGGGCGCCATCATCGACAACGTGCTCACGCCCGACCAGTACGCACGCAACGTCAAGACCGTGCCGGGCAGCGATGAGCTGGTGGAATTTGCCATCCGCCTGCCGGGCAAGCGCGAAGAGGAGCCCGTGTGGCTGCCCATCGACTCCAAGTACCCCGTGGAGCAATACCAGCGCCTGCTCGATGCGCAGGACGCGGCAGACAAGGCGGCCATCCAGTCGGCAGGCAATGCGTTTGAAAGCTCCATCAAGCTCGAAGCGAAGAAGATCTTCGCCAAGTACGTGTCGCCGCCGCACACCACCGACTTTGCGGTGCTCTACCTGCCCACCGAAGGCCTGTTTGCCGAAGTCATGCGCCGCCCCGGCCTGGTCGAAGCCGTGCAGAACGAGTGCCGCGTGATGATCACCGGCCCGGCCAACCTGGCCGCCATGCTCAACAGCCTGCAGATGGGCTTCAAGACGCTGGCGATTGAAAAGCGCTCGTCCGAGGTGTGGAGCCTGCTGGGCATGGTCAAGACCGAGTTCGCCAAGTTTGGCGATGTGGTCGAGGCCACCAAAAAATCCATCGACGCCGCCGCCAAGAAGTTTGACGAGGTGGGCGTGCGCACCCGCGCCATCCAGCGCAAGCTGCGCGATGTGCAGGAACTGCCCGCGCCTGGCGCGGCCGGTCCGCTGGTGGGCGGGAGCACCCCGGCATTGCCCGGTCTGGACCCCGAGGAAGACCTGCAGTGAACTGGGCTCTGGCGCGCCTGATTGCGGGCCAGATCTGCGTGCACGCCTGCATGGCGGGCATGCGTCTGGCCGCTCCGCTGCTCGCCCTGCGCGAGGGCCACAGTGCTGCGGCCGTTGGGGTGTTGCTGGCACTGTTTGCCCTCACGCAGGTCTTTCTGGCCCTGCCGGCAGGTCGCTATGCAGACCGGCACGGCCTCAAGCGCCCCGTGGGCTACGCGGTGGCGGTGGCATCGGCCGGGGCGGCGCTGGCGCTGGTGTTCCCGGTCTTCCCAGTGTTGTGTCTGGCGGCGTTGATGACCGGCGGCGCCAGCGGCGCGGCAATCATTGCGCTGCAGCGCCACGTGGGGCGCGCCGCGCACGACGCCACGCAGCTCAAGCAAGTGTTCAGCTGGCTGGCCATCGGGCCTGCGGTGTCCAACTTCATCGGGCCCTTCTGTGCGGGGCTCATGATCGACAACGCGGGCAGCGCGGCGGGCAGCACCGAAGGCTACCGCGCCGCCTTTGCCCTGATGGCCGTGCTGCCCCTGCTTATTGATCCGGCGGGAATTATTCATGAGGCTGCATAGGCGACATGCTTGTCGCCAAAGTACTTCTTGACCCGCTCTGGCGTGTTCTCCAGCATTGTCATGTGTTCAGTGGCTGCAGCGCGCAGCTTGGCTTTGGTTCTCACTGGGACTTTGCTGCCAATCGCGAGCTTCAGATCTGCGTTCAGCCGCTCCTCTGGGTTGAGCTCGGGGCTGTAGCTCGGCAGGTAAAACAACTCAATGTCCTCTTTGTGCAATGCCGCCCACTCTTTGACCGGCTTGCTGTGGTGCACCCTCAGGTTGTCAAGAATCAGGAAGATCTTCTTGCCCTGCGCGTCCTTGATCAAGGCCTGCATAAACTCGATCAGCTTGTCGGCATTGAACGCCTCATCAATGATCATCCAGCGCGTCTTGCCCTGGTTCGTGACGGTGGCAATCATCGAAAGCTTTTGCCGTGTTCCACCCACTGCCCGCGTCACCGGTGTTTGACCGGCGGGCGCGTAACTTCTGCCACGCACATCCGTGTTGACCAGGGCTGTTTCATCGCCCCAATGGATCTCTGCGCCTTCACGCTTGGCCCTGGCTTCAATGGCAGGGTATTCATCTTCGAGCCAGGCCTGCACGGCCTCAGGTCGCTGTTCGTAAGCTTTCTTGATCGGCTTTTGCGGCGTAAAACCCCAGCGCGCCAGATAGTCGCCCACTGAACGCACAGATAGTTTCAGCCCCAGGTCGCGTTCGATGAGTTCGCGCACGGCGGGCCGGCTCCAAAGCGCAAACTCCATCTTGATCTGCTCGGGGCGTTTGTCGATGATGGTCATTCGAATAGCGCGTTCTTGCTCAGGAGTCAGGCTGCGTCCACTACCGGGCTTCTTGCCCCTGGCGTGGGGTTTGAGTGCAGCCGCCCCACCTTGCTCGAACAGGCGCAGTGCAGCGTTGACACCAGACCAACTGAGCCCGGTTTGCTCCACGATCTGCATCACGCCGACTCCTTTTCGATGCAAACGGATAACTTGCTTGCGCCGTTCTTGCAGCACTTCCCGCGACTGCTTGCGTGCATCTTCTTTTTCCATGAACTTTGGAGTCAGGTCATCAACAAAAGCTCATGAATAAATTATGCCGAGTCTATAGATAAATTTTTTTGAGCATGCGCCGCACAGTTTCTCGACTCACCTTGGCCATACCAGGCTCCTGGCGTGCGGCTCGTTCGAGTTCCATCATCGTCCAGCGCTGTCGGCCCGCAGGTGGCGTCGAACACGCCAGCGCTGTCACTCGTGCTTCGTCGCCCTTGTCGTACTGGCACACCACGGTCCAATGAGGACAGGACATGAGCCCGATTGACCTCTCGCGCTTGATGCAGCCCTTTGCTGCGAATCTCGTCCACGAGCGCTCGATCCGCATCGGTCAAATGCAATTCCGTCTGGCGCATGACAACACCTCCAAGCATCAAGTAGTGATGACGGGATTGCATTCATGTTCCGTTATTTCTGTGTCAATGTACTAGCCAGTGCCGGCGCCTGCCGTGCCAGCACCGGCCCGGTACTCGTTGGGGGTGCGGCCTGTCCAGCGCTTGAAGGCATGGCGAAAGCTTGCGGCGTCGCTGAAGCCCAGGGCGGCAGCGATGTCGTCGACCTCGAGGAACGAGGTCGACAGGTAGTCGACAGCCAAGGCCTGGCGCAAGCTCGCCAGCAGTTCCAGATAGGTCGTCCCCTCTTCGTTGAGCCGTCGCCGCAGCGTCCGGGCGTTGATGCACAGCCCCGCCGCGATCTCGTCGATGCTGGGAAAGCGGCCGGGTGTTCGCGTCAGTTCAGCATACACGCGGCGGCTCATGCCCGAGCTCCACTTGTGGTCCTCCAACAGCTTGGCGCAGGCTGCCGAAACCTGGGTCGCGGCGATAGGGTTCGCGAATTGGGGTGTCCGGTCCAGCCACTCGGCTGGGTAGTCCACTTGCGTGCGAGGCTGATCGAAGGCGACGGTGCATTCGAGCACCCGCTCCAACAGGCCAGCGTATCTCGGACGCGGCAACGCGAAGTTCGCGCGCGCAGGCATGCACCAGGCGCCCATCACGTGCTTGGTCAGACTGACGTGCGTGCCGAGCTGCATCTCCAGCAGCGCGCGAAACAGATCGGTATCGACGTCGGGCAGCGCGGCTTCGTCGAGCGTCGGTAGAACCCATGAGGCCACGTCGTGCTCCACCTCGAAGGCAATCCGCATGACCGGTGTGGCAAGTCCGTGATAGCGCACGGCGAGTTCGCAGGCACCGCGCATCGACTCGGCGCACGCCAACGCATAGCCGTACATGCCGTAGTCGGTGAGGCGCATTCCGCCCCCCACGAGTGCGGCCCATCCCGCCTCTGGCGACAGCCTGCCGGCGTTGCGGCACACCACGATGAACTGGTGGACCGAGATCCGAGTCTGGGCATTCGAGGCTTCGGCCGGCGACAGGCCGGAGCCGGCCAGCAGCAGCTTGATGTCCACCCCCAGTTCACTCAGGGCGCGCATGACGGCGTGCACCTTGAACGGTGCGTACCGCTTTTCGTGCAGCGCAAGCGCCGCGTTCGTTCTCGGTTTTGTACTCATGGATTTCTCCTGGAATCGTGTTGTTGCCTTCTGCATTCTCCACACGGAGACCCTCGGGAAACTCCCTAGCTACTGTCCTCAGCGATGCGCATCTTGTCCTCGCCCGTCATTTACGCCGAAGCGGCCAGACCCGACACTACTGACCCAGCAAGCAGCCTCACAGAACGCGGTATCAACACAAGCAGGAGACAAGCATGGGCACTCGCCACTGGACCCAGTCGTACGCCGACATCCCCGCAGAGATCGACGCCGATCGCTATGCGTCAATGGTCGATCTGTTGGACGCCGCGCTCGAGCGCCACGCCTCGCGTCCGGCGTTCAAGGCGTTCGGCCAGACCTTGAACTACGCCGACGTCGACCGGCTGTCGCGGTCATTCGCGTCCTATCTGCAGAACAAACTGGGCGTACGCCAGGGCGACCGCGTGGCGGTGATGATGCCGAACCTGCTGGCGTTCCCGGTCACGCTGCTCGGCATCATGCGCGCCGGCGCGGTGCAGGTGAACGTGAATCCGCTGTACACGCCGCGCGAACTCGAGCACCAGCTCAACGATGCCGGCGTCGAGACGATCGTCGTCTTCAGCGGCTCGACGCCGACGCTGGCAGAGGTGCGCGCCAATACCGGCCTGAAGACGGTCATCACGGTCGCTGTCGGCGACGCCAGCGGCGCCACGCTGCCGAGCCCGCCGGTCGATGCACTGCTCGGCGAGTCGGTCTCCTTTGCCGAGGCGCTGGCCCAGGGCGGCGGGCTGCCGCTGCAGCCGGTAGCGCTGACCGGCGACGACCTGCTGTTCCTGCAATACACCGGCGGCACCACCGGGCTGTCCAAGGGCGCCGCGCTGTCGCACCGCAACCTCGTCGCCAACACCGAGCAGTTCAAGGCCTTCATGCCGGTGGCGGTGAAAGAGGGCGAGGAAGTGTTGGTGACTGCCATCCCGCTGTACCACATCTTCGCGCTGATGGTGTCGCTGAGCTATCTGTCGGTGGGCGCCGAGAACTGGCTCGTCGCCAACCCGCGCGACATGGACGGCTTCGTCGGCGTGTTGGCGCAGGCCAGGCCGACGGTTTTCATGGGCGTCAACACGCTGTACGGCGGGCTGGTGCAGCACCCCAAGCTTGGCGAAGTGGACTGGTCGCGCCTGAAGATCGCGATCGGCGGTGGCGCTGCCGTGGTCGGGGCGGTGTCCGACCGCTGGAAGGCCATCACCGGCCACTTCATCCGCGAGGGCTACGGCCTGTCGGAAACCTCGCCGGTGGTGTCGTTCAACCCGGCCTACATCACCGAGTTCACCGGCACGACCGGCCTGCCGATGCCGTCGACCGACGTCAAGCTGCTCGACGACAAGGACCTCGAAGTGGGGCTGGGGCAGCCGGGAGAGATCTGCGTCAAGGGGCCGCAGGTGATGCGCGGCTACTGGGAGAAGCCCGACGCGAACGCCACTGCGTTCACAAGCGACGGCTACTTCCGAACGGGCGACATCGGCGTCTTCGACGACAAGGGCTTCCTGAAGATCGTCGACCGCAAGAAGGACATGATCATCGTCTCCGGCTTCAACGTCTATCCGAACGAGGTCGAGGCCGTGGTGGCCAATTGCCCCGGCGTGGCCGAGGCGGCGTGCATCAGCGTGCCGCATGCGAAAACCGGCGAGGCGGTCAAGCTGTTCGTCGTCCGCCTGCCGGGCGCCGGCGTGACGGAGGCCGAGGTGATCGCGCATTGCCGCGCCGGCATGACCGGCTACAAGGTGCCGAGCGTCGTGCGTTTCGTCGACGCGCTGCCGAAATCCAATGTCGGCAAGATTCTCCGGCGCGAGCTGCGCAACGTTGATTGAGGCGGGCGTATGACCAGCGCTGCCATGGGCGCCGTCCCGGCGCCGGGTACCGGCTCTCCCGAATCGCCGGCGGGCCGCAACGGAGCCGCCGCCCGCACCGCTGAGGCCGGCGGACATCCGCTCGAGATCCAGATGCTGCAGGTGGGCGGCCAACTGCTGCGCGTCGGCCGCCAGGCGGGTTCGCAGCGCGGCGCAACGCCGTTGCTGATGTTCAACGGCATCGGCGGCAGCATCGAGCTGCTCGAGCCGCTCGCACGCGCGATGCCCGCGCGCGAGGTCATCGTGTTCGATGTCCCGGGCGTCGGCCATTCGCCGATGCCGCGCCGGCCCTACCGGCTGCGCACCCTGGCGCGCTGGGCGCTCGGCGTGCTCGATCACTTCGGGCATGCGCAGGCGGACGTGCTCGGTGTCTCATGGGGCGGCGTGGCGGCGCAGGAATTCGCACGCACGGCGGGCGAGCGCTGCCGGCGGCTGATTCTGTGCGCCACCACATCGGGTATGTTCATGCTGCCGGGGCATCCGAAGGCAATCGCGCGCATGGTCACGCCGCGGCGCTACATGAGCAAGGCCTACGCAACCCAGGTCAGCGGCGACATCTACGGCGGCGACTTTCGCCGCCAGCCCGAGCTGGCGGCCGAGTTCATGAAGCACGTCAAGTGGCAGTCGCGCTGGGGCTACTACCTGCAGATCGGCGCCGCGACGGGTTGGACCAGCGTGCATTGGTTGTGCCGCCTGAAGCAGCGCACGCTGGTGATGGCCGGCCGTGACGACCCGCTGATCCACACCTTCAATGCCCGGCTGATGCGATCACTCATTCCGAACAGCGAACTCAAGCTGTTCGACTGCGGCCACCTCTTCCTGATGACACGCCAAGAGGAGTCGGTACGTGCCATCAACGAATTCCTCGACAAAGCCTGAACACCTCTTCGAACCAGGAGACTCAACATGAGCACTGCACCCATAGGCCCCGCCGAACTGGCGGACATGACCGGTCAGGAGATCGGCGTTTCATCGTGGATCGAAGTCGGCCAGCGGCGCATCGACGAGTTCGCGCACTGCACCGAAGACCGTCAATGGATTCACGTCGATGTCGAACGCGCGGCCAGGGAGAGCCCGGCCGGCGGCACGATCGCGCACGGCTACCTGACCCTCGCGCTGCTGGCGCCCACCGGGATGGAAATCCTGGTGCCGCGCGTGCGCGCCAAGCAAATTCTCAACTACGGCCTCGACAAGGTGCGCTTCCTCGCCCCGGTGCTGGCCGGAAAGAGGGTGCGCAACCGCATCAAGCTCGCGGCTGCCGAGGACAAGGGCGGCGGCCGCTGGCTGCTCTCGCTCGAGAACACGGTCGAGATCGAGGGCAGCGACAAGCCGGCGCTGGTGGCCACCACGCTCGCGATGGTGTTCGGCTGAGCGACGAAGGACGACCAAACCATGGCCACCAAGACCACCTCCGCGGGCAGCGCCCGCACCACCGCCGCGACAGGCGCCAAGCGTACCGCCGGCAAGACGGCTGCCGCCACCACCCCGGCCGTCCGCACCACCGCCGCGGCGGGCGCCAAGCGTGTGGTCGGCAAGTCCGACGCCGCCACTACCGCCACCGCTGCCACTCGCGTCGCGAAGAAGGCGCGCAGCGCGGCGGATACCGCCGCGAAGCTGTCCGGCAGCGCGAGCAAGGCCGGCCTGTCTGCGCTCGGCACGGCCAGCGATCTTGGTGGCCTCGTCGCCGAGGCCAGCCGCAACACGCTCGCGATTAACCCGCTGATCGGCTTGAATAAGCGCGACGTGGCAAGCGCCGCCGGCTCGCTGCTCAAGGCCGTCGCCAGCACGCCGCGGCGCGCCAGCACGCACCTGGGCCGCTACGTGAAGGAACTGGGCCAGGTCGCGAAAGGGAAGTCCGAGCTCGTGCCCGACCCCAAGGACCGGCGCTTCGCCGATCCGGCGTGGAAGAGCAACGCCCTGTACGCGCGCCTGATGCAGTCGTACCTGGCGACGCAGAAGGAGCTGTCGCACTTCATCGACCAGTCCGCATTGAACAAGCTCGAGAAGGGTCGCGCGCACTTCTTCGCCTCGCTGATCACCGACGCGCTCGCCCCGAGCAACTGGCTGTTCGGCAACCCTGCGGCGGTGCGCAAGATCGTCGACACCGGGGGCGACAACCTCGTCAAAGGGCTGAAGAACCTGATCCACGACGCGCGCCACAACCACATGCTGCCTTCAATGGTCGACGCCACGCCGTTCAAGGTCGGCGAGACCATCGCCACCTCGCCCGGCCAGGTGGTGCTGCGCCACGAGATGTTCGAGCTGCTGCAGTTCGCTCCGACGACGCCGCAGGTGCACGCCCGCCCACTCGTGATGTCGCCGCCGCAGGTCAACAAGTACTACGCCATCGACCTGACGCCGGACAAGAGCCTCGTCAAGTGGGCGACCGACTCGGGCGTGCAGCTGTTCGTCGTCAGCTGGCGCAACCCGACGGTCGAGCACCGGCACTGGGGCCTGGACGACTACGTGCGTGCCCTCGATGCGGCGGTCGATGCGACGTGCAAGATCACTGGTAGCACCGACGTCAACATGTGGGGCAGTTGCTCGGGCGGCATGACGCTGGCTGCCTATCTGGCGTGGCTGGCTGCCACCGGCAAGCCCAAGGTCGCCAACACGACCTGGGCCGTGTGCGTGCTCGACACCGAAGCGGCGATCGAGGATTCGACGCTCGGCCTGTTCAACTCGCCAGCGACGATCCGTGCCGCCAAGGCGCGCTCGCGGCGCAAGGGCTTCGTCGATGGCGCGGAGATGGCCTCGATGTTCGCCTGGCTGCGCCCGAACGACCTGATCTGGAACTACTGGGTCAACAACTACCTGCTCGGCAACCGCCCGCCGGCCTACGACGTGCTGGCCTGGAACGCCGACACCACCCGGCTGCCCGGCCAGTACCACTGCGACCTGCTCGAGCTGGTCGAGAAGAACCCGTACGTCAACGCCGGCACGCTCGAAGTGCTCGGCGTTCCGGTCGACATGGAGCAGGTCGACATCGGCGCCTACGTGATCGCCGGCATCACCGACCACATCACACCCTGGCGCGCGTGTTACGGAACGGCGCGGCTGTTCGGGCCCGAGACGACGTTCGTGCTGGCCAACGCGGGCCACCTGCAAAGCATGGTCAACCCGCCGGGCGTGCCCAAGGCCTTCTTCTTCAGCGGCCCGGCCGCTACGGACGACCCGATGGCCTGGGCCGAGGGCGCCCAGCCGAGCAAGCAGGAAGGCAGCTGGTGGCCGCACTGGCGCGAGTGGATCAAGGGCAAGTCCGGCGAGCTGAAGCCCGCGCCCGCGAAGCTCGGATCGCGCAAGTACCGGCCCCTGGCGCCAGCACCTGGAACCTACGTGATGGAGCGCTGAAGCCAGCGCACCCGGCCCACGCACGCGACACGTACACAACACGCAAGGAGACACCCATCATGAGCACCTACACCGCCCCGATGAAGGACATGCAGTTCGTGCTGCACGAACTGGCGGGCCTCGACGCGATTGCCCGGCTGCCCGGCTACGGCGACGTGAGCACCGAACTCGTCGATGCGGTGCTCGAAGGCGCCGCCACCTTCTCCAGCGAGGTCTGGGGGCCGCTGAACAAGGTCGGAGACCTGCAGGGTCTGAAGCGCCACGACGACGGCCGCGTCACCACGCCCAAGGGCTTCGTCGAGGCCTATGCCAAGTTCGTCGAGTCGGGCTGGAACGGCCTGCGCTTCGACCCCGCCTTCGGCGGCCAGGGGCTGCCCAAGCTGGTCGACACCGCGGTGATGGAGATGTGGAACGCGTCGAACATGGCGTTCTCGATGGCACCGCTGCTGACCCAGGGCGCGATCGAGGCGGTCTTCCTGCGCGGCAGCGACGCGCAGAAGCAGCGCTACCTGCACAAGATGGTCTCGGGTGAGTGGACCGGCACGATGAACCTGACCGAGCCGCAGGCCGGTTCCGACCTCGGGCTCATCCGCAGCAAGGCCACGCCCGAGGGCGATCACTACCGGATCCAGGGCCAGAAGATCTTCATCAGCTTCGGCGAGCACGACCTCACCGACAACATCGTCCACCTGGTGCTCGCGCGCACGCCCACGGCGCCGGAGGGCGTCAAGGGCATCTCGCTGTTCCTGGTGCCCAAGTTCCTCGTCAACGACGACGGCTCGCTCGGCGAGCGCAACGACGTGCGCTGCGTGTCGATCGAACACAAGATGGGCATCCACGCCAGCCCGACCGCGGTGCTCGCGTTCGGCGACGGCCCGGGCGCGATCGGCTACCTGATCGGCGAGGAGAACCGCGGTCTCGAATATATGTTCATCATGATGAACGAGGCGCGCTTCGGCGTCGGCGTGCAGGGGCTGGGCGTGGCCGAGCGCGCCTACCAGCAGGCCCTGGCCAATGCCAAGGATCGCGTCCAGGGCAAGGACGCCACGGCGCCCAAGGGCCCGAGCGTGCCGATCATCCGCCACCCCGACGTGCGGCGCATGCTGATGAGCATGAAGTCGCGCGTCGAGGCGATGCGCGCGCTGGCTTATGTGGTGGCGGCGATGTTCGACCAGGCGCACCGTGCCAGTGATGAGGCGGCACGCAACGCAGCGCATGCCGGCGTCGACCTGCTGATCCCGATCCTCAAGGGCTGGTGCACCGAGACCGGCGTCGAGGTGGCTTCGACCGGTATCCAGATCCACGGCGGCATGGGTTTCATCGAGGAGACCGGCGCGGCGCAGCACCTGCGCGACGCGCGCATCACCACGATCTACGAGGGCACCACGGGCATCCAGGCCAACGACCTGATCGGGCGCAAGGTGCTGCGCGACGGCGGGCGCTCGATGCAGGCGCTGCTGTCGCAGATCGACGCCGTGTGCGAGCAGCTCGAGGCCGGCGACGATGCTCAGCTTCACGCGATCGGCGCACGCCTGCGCGAGGGTTCGAAGAGCCTGGCCGACAGCGTGCGCTGGATTCTGGCAACCGGCATGCAGGACCTCAACGCGGTGCTGGCTGGCGCGGTGCCGTTCCTGCACCTGTGCGGCGTGGTGTGCGGCGGCTGGCAGATGGCGCGCGCCGCGCTGGCGGCGCAGCGCAAGCTTGCGGCCGGCGACAGTGATGCGGCGTTCTACCGCGCCAAGGTCGCCACGGCGCGCTTCTTCGCCGACCAGGACCTGTCGCGGGCGCGCGGGCTCGCCGAGGCGACCATGCACGCCGGCGCCAGCACGATGGCGCTCGCCGAAGAACAGTTCTGACCTGGGGGCCCTGCCATGAAGATCCTCGTCGCCGTCAAGCGGGTCGTCGACTACAACGTCAAGGTGCGCGTCAAGGCCGACGGCACCGGCGTGGACATCGCCAACGTCAAGATGAGCATGAACCCCTTCGACGAGATCGCCGTCGAGGAGGCGGTGCGGTTGAAGGAAAAGGGCGTGGCGAGCGAGATCGTCGCCGTCTCGTGTGGCGTGGCGCAATGCCAGGAGACGCTGCGCACCGCGATGGCGATCGGCGCCGACCGCGGCATCCTGGTCGAGACCGGCGAAGAACTGCAGCCGTTGGCGGTGGCCAAGCTGTTGAAGGCACTGGTGGAGCAGGAGAAGCCCGCGCTGGTGATTCTCGGCAAGCAGGCGATCGACGACGACTGCAACCAGACCGGCCAGATGCTCGCCGCGCTGCTGGGTCGGCCGCAGGGGACCTTCGCGAGCAAGGTCGAGGTCGAGGACGGTCGTGTGCGCGTCACGCGCGAAGTCGACGGCGGGCTGGAAACAGTGAGCCTCGCCACGCCGGCGGTCGTGACCACCGACCTGCGCCTGAACGAACCGCGCTACGTCACCCTGCCCAACATCATGAAGGCGAAGAAGAAACCGCTGGCCGTACTCAAGCCCGCCGACCTCGGCGTCGATGTGGCACCTCGCCTGGAGACGCTGTCGGTGCGCGAACCGTCGGGGCGCAAGGCCGGCGTCAAGGTCGCCGACGTCGCGGCTCTGGTCGACAAGCTGAAGAATGAAGCGAAGGTGGTCTGAGCCTCGACAGGACCGGATGGACATGATGAACACGCAGGAACTCATCGCCACCCACGGCCCGCGCGAGGCCATGGACTACGACGTCGTCGTGGTCGGCGCCGGGCCGGCCGGGCTCGCCACCGCGATCCGGTTGAAGCAGCTTGCGCCGGACGCGAGCGTCGTTGTGCTCGAAAAGGGCTCGGAGCCCGGCGCGCACATCCTCTCGGGCGCCGTGATGGACCCGCGCGCGATGGACGAGCTGTTCCCGGACTGGAAGAATCGGGGTGCCCCGCTGGACCAGGCGGTCACCGGCGACGACGTGCTGTTCCTCAGCGAAACCGGCAGCACGCGCACCCCCGACTGGCTGGTGCCGCGCAATCTGCACAACGACGGTTGCTACGTCGTCAGCCTGTCGAACGTCGTCAAGTGGATGGCACAGCAGGCTGAAGCTCTCGGCGTCGAAATCTTCCCGGGCTTTGCCGCGGCCGAGGTGCTCTTCGACGTGCAGGGATGCGTCGCGGGCGTGGCGACCGGCAACATGGGCATCACGAAGGAAGGCGAGCCCGGCGAGAACTTCCAGCTCGGCATGGAACTGCGCGGCAAGTACACGGTCTTCGCCGAGGGCGCGCGCGGCCACCTGGGCAAGCAGTTGCTCGCCAGGTACAAGCTGACCGAAGGCCGCGACACCCAGACCTTCGCGATCGGCATCAAGGAGCTGTGGGAGGTGCCCGCCGAGAAGGCGCAGCCGGGCCGCGTGGTGCACACCGCCGGCTGGCCGATGGCGGGCGACACCTTCGGCGGCGGCTTTCTCTACCACCTGGCGGACAACCAGGTCACGCTCGGTTTCGTGATCGGTCTCGACTATGCCAACCCGTACCTGAGCCCGTTCGAGGAGATGCAGCGCTGGAAGACGCACCCGGCGATCCGCGCGCACATCGAAGGCGGCAAGCGCATCGGCTACGGCGCGCGGGCGATCAACAACGGCACGCCGCAGGCGCTGCCGAAGACGGTGTTCCCGGGCGGCGCGCTGATCGGCTGCGACGCCGGCTACCTGAACGCAGCGCGCATCAAGGGCAGCCACGCGGCGATCAAGTCCGGCATGCTCTGCGCCGAAGCGATGGCGCCAGCGCTCGCCGCGGGCCGCGCCCAGGATGAGCTCACTGCCTACCCCGAGGCATTCGAGAAGAGCTGGCTCAACGCGGAGTTGCAGCAGACGCGCAACTTCAAGCTCTGGTTCAAGAAGGGCAAGACGGTGGGTCAGGTGATGACCGGCGTCGAGCAGTGGCTGCTGCCCAAGCTCGGCGTGACCAGCCCGCCCTGGACGCTGCACAACCACAAGGCTGATCACGAGGCATTGCAGCCGGCCAGCGGCTTCCAGCCCATCGCGTACCCGAAGCCCGATGGCCGGCTGAGCTTCGACCGCCTGGCGTCGGTTTTCGTCAGCAACACCAACCACGAAGAGAACCAGCCGGCGCACCTGACCTTGAACGATGCCACGGTTCCGGTGCGGATCAACCTCGCGCAGTTCGGCGGGCCCGAGAGCCGCTACTGCCCCGCGGGCGTGTACGAATTCGTGCAGAACGCCGACGGCGGCGACCGACTGCAGATCAACGCGCAGAACTGCGTGCACTGCAAGACCTGCGACATCAAGGACCCGACGCAGAACATCGTCTGGGTGACGCCCGAAGGCGGCGGCGGACCGAACTACGCCGGCATGTGACGCGCTCGCTATCACCCTCAACACACTCAGGAGCAAACCTGCCATGGCCGTCCTCGTCATCGCGGAACACGACAACCGGTCGCTGAAGGTGGCCACGCTCAATGCCGTCACGGCCGCCGCCGCGTTCGGCGTTTCGGTGGATGTGCTGGTGGCGGGGCACCAAGCCGCAGCGGTCGCCCAGGCCGCCGCCGCCGTTCCAGGCGTCGCGCGCGTTGTGCATGCCGATGCGGCGGCACTGGAGGGACAACTGGCCGAGAACATCGCCGCCCAGGTGCTCGCCGTGGCCGGCGAGTACGAGACCATCGTCTTTCCGGCAACGGCCCACGGCAAGAACGTGGCGCCGCGCGTGGCGGCCGGGCTCGACGTGGCCCAGATCAGCGACGTGACCCGAGTCGTGTCGCTGAACACCTTCGAGCGTCCGATCTACGCCGGAAATGCCATCGCCACCGTGCGCAGCAAGGATCGCATCAAGGTTCTCACGGTACGCACCACGGCCTTCGACGCCGCGCCCGTGGATGGCGGCGATGCACGCCTGGTGCTCACGCCGGCGGTGCAGGACGCGGGCACCTCGCTCTTCGTCGGCGCCGAGATCGCCAAGCTCGACCGCCCGGAACTCACGGCGGCTAGGATCATCGTCAGCGGCGGACGCGGCGTCGGTTCGGCGGAGAAGTTCGGCGAAGTGCTGACGCCTCTGGCCGACGCCTTGGGCGCCGCGCTCGGCGCGAGCCGGGCCGCGGTCGATGCGGGCTATGCGCCCAACGACTGGCAGGTCGGGCAGACCGGCAAGATCGTCGCGCCGCAGCTGTACGTGGCCTGCGGCATCTCCGGTGCCATCCAGCACCTGGCAGGCATGAAGGACTCAAAGGTGATCGTCGCGATCAACAAGGATCCCGAGGCGCCGATCTTCAGCGTCGCCGACTACGGGCTCGAGGCCGACCTGTTTGCTGCGGTGCCCGAACTGACCGCCGCACTGCGCACCTGAGGGAGGGACCACGACGTGCCACGCAAGACCGTCGCTCCCCCGCGAAGCCGGCAGCGCGCCGCCAGCGCGAAGACCGCCACGCCCGACCTGCCGCTGTTCGCACTGGCGCGCCAGGTGCGTTCGTGGGCCGACACGCTGCTGAGCGTGACCGGCAGCGCCGCGGACATCGGTCTCAGTCTCGCGCAGGCGCGCGTCAAGGACCCCAAGCGAAAGCAGGCGGTCGCCAAAGCCGGCACCCAGTTGCGGCGCTGGCGCGAGGCGGCCGGCTTGACGGCGCGCGAACTGAGCGAGGCGGTCGGACTGGGCGATGCCAAGCTGCTCGAGGAGGCCGAAGGCGGTGTGGCAACCCTGCCGTTCGAGATCGTGCTGCGCCTGGCCGGCGTGCTGGGTCGCAACGATCCGATCCCGGTGGCGATGTCGCTCACGCGCCAATACAACCCGGAGCTGTGGAAGACCTTGGAGTCGCTGGGCGTCGGCAAGCTGGCGGTGCAGGGCGCGCGCGAGCGCGAGCTCGCCAACATCTACCGCGGCAACGATGCCGCGCGCAAGCTCGACGACGAGGACTTCGCGGAGGTGCTGTCGTTCACGCGCCGGGCGTTCGAGATGGCGGTCGGCTTCCGCGGTGCGGCTGGCAACAGGCGGCCTCGATGAGTCGCGGCAAGGCCTCCATCGGCACGCCCGATCGCGAGAAGGCGGGCACGCCAAAGCCGGCAAAGGCACGCGCTTCGACGCCGGCCCAGCAGCGCCGCACCGCTGCGAAGGCTCCACCCGCCAGCAAGCGCAGCCCGCAAAGGACGGTGGCGAGCGCAGCCGAGCCCCAGGCCGGACCTGCCACGCTCTAGCAAGTGGCCGCGGCCCTGGCCCGGTCGCGACGCGAGGACGCGCACGCGCTGATCGAAGCGGGCCGCATGTCGGTCGCCGGCGTGCAGGCGCTGCTGGAGCGCCGCATCGACACGTTGCGCGAAGCCCTCTCCGAGCTGCGCGCGGTCGGCAAGCTGATGAGCCACGCAGGCGCGCGCGAGACCGTCGCGCACGTTGACGAATTGGCGCGCGGCGCGGTGGAGTTGACGCTGGCCACCTTTGTGGTGCCGCTGCTCGGGCACGAGCGGGGCTTGTCGGCGTCGGTCATTGGCTCCATCCTGGGCGCGTTTGCGACTGCTGCTGCCGTCATCCGGGTGCTGATGCCCATCGTGGCCGAGCGGCTGCGCGAGCGGGTGGTGGTCGCGGGCGCCATGGTCGCTACGGCCGTGCTGTTTGGTGTGTACCCGCTGCTGCACAGCGCGCTGGCCATGGGCGTTTGTTCGGTGCTGCTCGGGTTTGCGCTGGGCTCAGTGCAGCCCATGGTGATGAGCCTGCTGCACCAGATCACGCCGCCAGCGCGCCACGGCGAGGCACTGGGCCTGCGGCTCATGGCCATCAATGCATCCAGCGTGCTCATGCCCATGCTGTTTGGATCGGCCGGGGCAGTGATTGGCGTGGGAGGGCTGTTCTGGGTGGTCGGGGTCTGCGTGGGCTTAGGCTCCCGCCAGGCTTGGCTGATGGGTCGCCGCACTTGAAGGGTGTGCCGCGATACTGGTGCACCGGGGCACCAGCATCGTGTCGCGACTGCCGTCAGAGCTTGTAAAACGCCCGAATCAAATCCCAGGCTTCCTGGGGTTCATCGGTGTAGTGAAACAGGTTGAGGTCCTGCGCAGAGATGGTGCCTTCTTCCACCAGTACATCGAAGTTGATGAGGCGCTTCCAGTAGTCCGTGCCGAACAGCACAATGGGCACGGGCTTGGCCTTTTTGGTCTGGACCAGGGTCAGCACTTCAAACAGCTCATCCAGCGTGCCAAAGCCGCCGGGGAAGGCCACCAGCGCCTTGGCGCGCATCATGAAGTGCATTTTGCGCAGCGCAAAGTAGTGAAACTTAAAGCTCAGCTCCGGCGTGATGTAGGGGTTGCCATGCTGCTCATGAGGCAGATAGATGTTCAGCCCCACATTGGGTGCACCTGCATCATGTGCGCCGCGATTAGCGGCTTCCATGATGCCGGGGCCACCGCCCGTGCAGATGTAGAAACGCTCGCTGGGGGCCTGCTTCAAACCTTCGGTCGCCACGATGCGGGCAAATTCACGTGCGGCTTCGTAACGCTGGGCATTGCGCAGGCTGCGCTCGGCCAGCGCCATGCGCTGCGCGTCACCGCTGGCGCGGGCTTCTTCCAAC
>CALMCS010000688.1 GCA_937862875.1 uncultured Comamonadaceae bacterium | reverse complement strand
ACATCCGTTGTTGTTGCGACTTAAGGAACGAATTTTGACTCCACGCCTTTACCCCATACGTGACTTTTTCAAGAATCCGGAGCGTGGTTTCTACCGGCTGTCGGATGACGGTAAAACATTGGGCTTCATGCAACCTTCGGGCGAAGCCCGCCGCATGAACCTGTTCGTCCAAGCCCTCGACGGTGAAAAACTCATCGGCGAACCCCAACAACTCACGCACGAAACCGAACGCGATCTGGCCGGTTATGTCTTCAAGGGCAACGACGTAGCGCTGTTCTCCAAGGACTTCGGCGGCGACGAAAACTTCCACGTGCTGGCGGTGAACACCCGCACCGGCGCGGCGCTCGACCTCACACCCGGCGACAAGGTGCGCGCCAGCATCGAGGACGATCTGGAGGACGATGCCGACCACGTGCTGATCAGCCACAACCTGCGCAACCCCGAAGTCTTCGACGTCTACCGCGTGAACGTACACACCGGCGCGGCCGAACGCGTGGCGGAAAACCCCGGCAACATCATCGGCTGGCAGACCGACCAGGCCGGCAAGCTGCGCGCCGCCGTGGCCAGCGACGGTCTGATGAGCGTGGTGCTGTACCGCGACTCGGAAGCCGAAGAATTCCGCCCGATCATCGAAACCGATTTCCGCACCAGTGTGGGTCCGGCCTTCTTCGATTTCGACAACCGTGGCCTGTACCTCTACAGCGCGCGCGGACGCGACAAGGTGGCGTTCGTGCGCATCGACCCCACCCAGCCGAACGATGAACAGGTCGTGTTCGCCAACGATCAGGTCGATCTCGACGGCGTGGGCTACTCGCACCAGCGCAAGGTCTTGACCGCCGCCGTCTACCAGACCGACAAGCAGCATCTGCATTTCTTCGACGACCTGACGCGCCGCATCTACGCCCAGCTGAACGCCCAGCTGCCCGGCTACGAAATCCACCTGCAGGCCAACAACAAGGCGGAAACCCTGTTCATCGTGGCCGCGGTGAACGATCGCACGCCCGGCAAGCGCTACCTGTACGACGCCACGCGCGACGCACTCACGCTGCTGAGCGAGACCAATCCCGCGATCGCCGAGACCGACATGGCCCACATGCAGCCGGTGCAATACACCAGCCGCGATGGCCTGACGATTCACGGCTATCTGACGCTGCCGCTCGGACACCAACCGGGCCAGAACAAGCTGCCCGTGGTCATCAACCCGCACGGCGGCCCCTGGGCGCGCGACAGCTGGGGCTTCAACCCCGAGGTGCAGTTCCTCGCCAATCGCGGCTATGCCGTGCTGCAGATGAATTTCCGCGGCTCGACCGGCTATGGCCGTCAATTCTGGGAGAGCAGCTTTGGCCAATGGGGCCTCACCATGCAGGACGACATCACCGATGGCGTGCAATGGCTGATCGATGAAGGCATCGCCGATCCCGAGCGCATCGCGATCTACGGCGCAAGCTACGGAGGTTACGCGACCCTCGCCGGCGTCACGCTCACGCCCGATCTGTACGCGGCTGCGGTGGACTATGTGGGCGTGTCCAATCTGTTCACCTTCCTCGGCACGATTCCGCCCTATTGGAAGCCGATGCTGGAGAAGATGCAGGCCATGGTCGGCGACCCGGTCAAGGACAAGGCGCGCCTCGAAGCGACCTCACCCGCCTTGCTGGCCGACCGCATCAAGACACCGCTGTTCGTCGCTCAGGGCGCGCAGGATCCGCGCGTGAACAAGGCCGAAAGCGATCAGATGGTCGAGGCGTTGAAGGCGCGCGGCGTCGAAGTGGAATACATGGTCAAGGACAACGAGGGCCATGGATTTCACAACGACGAGAACAAGTTTGAGTTCTATGCCGCGATGGAAAAATTCCTCGCGCAGCATTTGAAGCCTTGACCTTGGCCTTGAGTTGAACTGAACCTCAACCTTGAAACAGCAGGCGCGACCGGTCAGAACGAGTCGCGTCCTTGCACGACGGCGCGAATCCGCAGGTCGCTCCCGATCGGCGTGACGTCCCGGAACTGCAGCGCCGGCGCGGTGCTCAACTGCGTGAGCTGCATGCCCGAAAACGCCGTCTGCGCGGAACCCAGCACGCGCGGCGCGATATAGAGCAGGCATTCATCGACCAGCCCGGCCTGCATCAGCGCGCCGTTGAGCGTGCCGCCGGCCTCCACGTGCAACTCGTTCACTTCGCGCTGACCCAGATCCTTCAGCATCGCCTGCAGATCGATCTGTCCGTCTTCGCCCGGCAGGGCCATCACCTTGGCACCACGGCCCTCCAGCGCGCCGATGGTCTCGGCGTGGCCTTCCAGACTTGCACAATAAATAAGCACTTCGCGGGACACGTCAAACAGCTTGGCCGTTGGTGGCGTGCGCAATTGGCTGTCCACAATCACCAGCCGCGGCTGGCGCGGCGTGTCGATGTGGCGCACATTGAGCAGCGGGTCGTCGCCGAGAACCGTGCCGATGCCGGTCAGAATCGCGCAGGCCCGTGCCCGCCAATGCTGGCCATCGGCCCGCGCTGCATCCGAGGTGATCCACTGGCTTTCACCGTTGTGCAGCGCCGTCGCACCGTCCAGCGACATTCCCGCCTTGAGCCTGACCCACGGCTGTTGGCGCACCATGCGGCTGAAAAAACCGATATTCAATTCTCGCGATTGCGTGCCGCTCGTTCCCGTGTCGATTTCGACGTCGACACCAGCCGCGCGCAGTCGCGCAAAGCCATCGCCCGCCACGCGCGGATTCGGATCGGAAATAGCGCCCACCACCTTGCCGATGCCAGCCGCAATCAGCGCATCGCAGCACGGCCCCGTGCGGCCCTGGTGCGAGCAGGGCTCGAGCGTGACATAGGCGGTTGCGCCGCGCACATCCGAGCCACGCGCCGCTGCATCGCGCAGCGCCATCACCTCGGCATGCGCGCCGCCCGCCTGCTGCGTGAAGCCACTGCCCAGCTCGCGACTGCCGTCGGCGCTCATGATCACGCAACCGACGCGCGGGTTCGGGTTCGAGATGAACAACGCATTGCGTGCCAACGCAAGCGCGCGCTGCATGGGGTCGGTGGACGGTGTGGAGTGGGTGTCTGCTGTATTCATGGCATGGGGATGGTACTTGAGCCTTTGCATGACAACGTCAGCGACCCCAACATTCCCGCGCCACATGGGTCACCGAATATCCCTCGGCACCGCGCTCACCCGCGTGCGTCAGCGTCAAATCGCCGCAGACATCGGTGCGCATCGGGCCTGTGCGTTGGGCCACCACGGTGAAGCTGCTGACCGTGCTGCCGCGCAGCGTGAGCTGGTAGTGCGCGGGCTTGAGGGCCACCAGCATCCCGTCCGTGCTCTCGCCGACGGGATAGACGCCGTTCGCGGTACGCGCGCGCTCCATCCAGTGCGCCACCTGCAACAGGGCCGTCTTGGCCTCCGCGCGATGGGCGCGGGCGACGTAGCGCCAGTAGCTCGGCAAGGCGATGGCGGTCAGGATTGCGACAATCGCCAGCACCAGCATCAACTCGATCAGCGTGAAGCCGCCGCGCCTGGAGGTTCCTGTGATCCGGATGGGCTTGGTCAACATCATCGATGCCTCACTTGAGATGCCGCCAGCTGGGGCGCAGCACCACCGTGGGGATACTCCCCAACACATCCGTCTGGCCGTCATTCCCCACGCGCAATTGCTTGCTGCCGAACTGGAACTTCAACTCCCGCTCCGATGCGGTGGAGCGCGCGACCGGTTCGTCCTCCGTGGTGTAGCTGCCGTCCCCGTTGGTGTCCATCGTGCGTCGGCGTGGACTCGTGCCCTGGGCGATGTGGATCAGCGTGCGATACGCACGACCGGGCTGCCCGCTGGTAGCGGGCACGCGGCTGATCACTTCCAGAATGTGACCGCCGCCGTAGAAGCCCATGGACTCCAGCACCCGCTCGCGTTGCACGGGCAGATCGAGATACCAGCCCTTCTTCTCGTTCGCACCGCAAGGCGTGCGCAGGCAATAGGTGAATGCCGAATCGCTCAAGGCCCAGAACGACCGCGCCGCGCTGAGGCCCTGGCCCTCCAGGCCCGCAGCGCTGTTGCCCAGAACCGTTTGCGGCATCAGCTCGGTGCGTAACGCGGCGCGCTCCGGAAGGTTTTTGGTCGTGAGATCGACCGCCACCTTGCCACGGTCCTCCCCCTCGCTCAGCAGCTGGTAGCGCGTGTAGTCCATGAGGGAATAGACGGTTTGCACGGCGGTGTCGAGCCGGTCTGCCTCGGTCAACTCCTGACCCGTCCCGAAGGCCACCATCAGCGCACCCACCTCGGGGTGCAGGCGCAAGGTCGGTGCAACGGTGATCGGCTGAGGCTTGCCGCCGCGTTGTGCGCTGAACAGCGGCGCACCGTGGAAGGCCACGCCCCACCGTTGATCGGACGCGGCGGAGATATCGAACTTCCACAGATTGCCATGGAGATCGCCTGCATAGACAAAGTCGGGCGCGCCGTCTCCGGTGACGTCGAGGAACTGCGGTGCGGACAGACCGTTGCCATTGCCACTACCACTGCCATTGACCCCAGCCGTGATCTTCTTGAGTTCACGATCACCATCAAGATACTGAATCAGCAGCACCGGCCGCTCGTTCGCGCTGTTGTAGCCGTTGCCCAGAATCACCGCCCAGCGCTGGTTGTTGGTCCGCGTGATCTGCAGGCTCCGCCGTGCGTTGCCCTCCTCCAGCGTAGGCGGAGCGAAGACATGCCCGATGTCCGGGTCGCTGCCATCAGTCTTGTCCATCACCACCAGCGAGTCCGCGTTGCCTTCGGAGAAATCCTCTGGCCGCGGCGACGTCACGTCCAGAATGAAATAGCCCGGGCCTCCCGCGCCCAAGGCACCCACCAGCAGCGTTCTCCATTGCGCCTGCGTGGCAGTGCCGCCCAGATTCACGTCGCCGGTGAACGGGGACCCATCCACGAAGTAGCGATGCCGATACGTGCGATCCGCCAACAGATGCAGGTTCGAGACCACGCCGCGCGGAACATAGGCCAAGGTCTCGACACCGGTGCGGGCCGAAAACCCGTGCAGCATGCCGTCGTTGGCTCCCACGTAGATCATCTCGGGCCGGTCCTTCTGTGCCGCAGCGAAATCGCGGTACGACTTTTCAGGCTCCCCCGGCGCGGGCTTGCCGACATACCAGACCTGTGAATGCACGACATCGCCGTGTCGCGACGCGCGTGGGCGCAAGCCGTTCTCCAACTCGGCGGACTCGAGCCGCCGGTCACCGCGAAGGTAGTTCAGGAGCTGCGGACCGTAGTCGGGACGCTGTGCGTTCGCCTGCAACTGTTGCCGCTGCAACGGGTCCAGCGCAGCGACACCGTCGACTGACCACCGGAACGGCACGCCGCGCTTGCCGTTGTGGGTGACGATCACCCGCGTGTCGACCTCCGGGCGCGCATCCAACTGGTCCGCCGTGGTGCGATGGGCCTGCGATGGCCTGCCCTCCACCACGCCCCAACCCGGATGGGGCGAGCTCCCCTGCGCGCCGCCCTGCGTCCACTGATCGGAATACAGGTAGCCAGACCATGCCTGCGGGTCGTATGTCGACGCGAAGGACCAGTGTGTCTTTCCGCCACCGATCGGATCACTGATCGCATAACCACTGACCGTCGGGCCGCCGCTCGCCGCTGGCGACCGGTACTCCGCCTCGGCCGGAGACTGCGCGAACTCGAGCGGGGCGGCCCATGCGGCAGATGTCGTCAGCCACACCCAGCCCATCCCCCGGAATCCCGGATGTTTGAATGCCCGCATTCCACCGCCCTCCTTCCCTTTTTCTATGTGGATCCGCCTTTGTTCATTCGACCGACTTGATCGTCAATACCGACTGCAAAACCACCTCCGTGCCCTTTTTCTTCCCGCGTGCCAACACGGTGATCCGGTAAATCCACGGTCGATTGCGGTCTGGAGAAAATCTGGCCATGGCGGTATTGGGCTCGTAACTGGACAGAAGCCGGATATTCTCATCGGCATAGGGAAGAATCTCGATCCAATACCAGGCCCCGCGCAATTCACTCGCCACCGTGGCCGTGCCGCGCTCCGCGAGAATCGGATGCATCTCGGGGTCGGCGGTTGCGCCCGTGTATTGGCCATATCGGGCACCCACGGCCGAATCCGTCATTTGAAGCAATAACTTTCTATCGAGCCAAAAATCTTGAATACCCGAACGCTTACGGCAAATGCCTTCCACGCAGCCCGTTGGCTTGGAACTCAGAAGCTCCATCATGGCCGGCAATTCACGTTGATCGAATGAGAATCCAACACTGCTTTCCCGCCGACAAATAGCGCCATCCTTTTCATCGATTTGGCAGGGCGCACCTGACGCGGTCACTCCACGCAAATCCATTTCAGCATCCTGCATCAGCAGCTGCGCGGCCTCGAATGCTCTCTGGTAATCGGCATCATTGCCGGCAAGCCACTCCTGAAACAGCGCGCCACGCGCCGCCCAGATGGCCAATAAGGACGCGGCAAGCAGCATGACCATGACGATATACAGCGCGCCTCCCACTTGTTTCTTTTCAGATATTCGAAAAGAAAGCAATCTATTAACGGAAATGGCTTGATTCATGCTCAATGACTTCCATGCGATCGGATTTGAAACGTGCTTTTGGCCACGAAAACCAATCTGTCATTCTTGTGTTTGATTTCACCCTGGCAGTTGGTATACACAGCACCGACATCGGGCACCCGCAAACGAGGACTTTCCAGCTCCAGACACACCTCCACCGCATGAATATCCGTCCATTGCAGCAAAGCCCCATCCATCTCTTTGGGCTCCGCATAGGTGAATGAATACGAGTTGCTGCCTTTTTCCATGGCCTTTTGCAAAAGGAAACGCACGGAAAATTGCTTCACGTTACTGATGATCGGCTGCGGCGTCCCGGCGACTCCCGTGCACATCAATTGGTCATTTCTCAGAAAGAAGGTGCTCGATATGACAGAAGCAAGTGAGCGATCACTGCTGTTTTGACCAAGGCAGTCTCTTTGCTGTGAGCCCCACACCGAACTGCCCGCAGCGCGATACAGGTTTTCCGCATAATTTTCATATTGGAGTTGCAACGAGCTCCCGGTGGATTTTGCAATCACCGGCGAGGCCACGGCCTCCAGCGGCTTTCCCGAAGACAATGCCGCATGATCTGGCTCCAAAGCCAGCTCCCACAAGACCGGCTCCATCGCAGAGTTCTCCCACCCGGTATTCAGGACAGGCTGCAAATTCAAGGCAATGCTCCCGGCTTGGCGCACTTGCTGCCCCATCAGTCGCAAGGCGGTATTGGCGTCCTGCTGTAAATGGGTGGCCTCCATGACCGCCAATGACAGTCCCTGCGATACCTGCAGCGACACCAATGCAATTGCGGAGACGAATATCCCGACCAGTACCCCGACCAATATCTCCACCAGCGTCAATCCTTGCTGAACGGAGAATATGAAAGAGAGGGCGCGCGTGGGGATTTTCATCGCGTTCATGGATCAGTCAATCCTCGAATAGTCCGCCAGTGGGAAATGAATGGATTGCAAGTGACACATATACCCATTGGGGCAATATGTGCCTGTTGCCGTATTCGAGGCATTGCGAATGAGTGCGTCCAGCTCAACGGTTTTATCTATATTCACGCCGGAGTGCTCATTCTCACGCCAGGCAATCAAGACACCCAGAGTCGATTTCGAGTGGGAGAGCTCAAACACCACCGCTTGACCATGACCCAGCATCGCCTGCACCGAGAGATGCCATTCGGCCATATCCCTCGCAGCCTTCTCGGCAGGGGAACAGGTGGTAGAACAGCGGCCGGCATCCCTGCCGTCAGGTGGCTGAATGTAAATCGCATGCTGCACAAGGGCCTCTGGGTTCGAGCGAATGCGCTCGCTCAAATCACCAATCAAATAGATCGCCTGCGCTCTGTGGATTCCCGCCTGCGTATCGGCCAAGGTTCGCAATTGAATGCCCAATATGCCGAATACGCCAAGGCTGATGACCAGAATGGCGATCAACGCATCCAGCAACGTGATTCCGTGCATCGACTGGGCAGTTTTCATGGTGGGTAGAAAGGACTGCCAAGCCAAGGAGGCAGTTGATTGTCGAACGGGAAACTGATTAACGCGTCCGACAAGCTAAATCACCTATGGCTTTTCCTATGTCGCATGCAACTTGTGGCGGTTTAGAAATCGTTGTTTGATCTTTTCCAAGCGATCGGGTGTGCGTGGTCGCCTCCATTGCAGAAGCTGCGCAAGGTCAGTGCACGCCTGCCGATGCTGCGCTGGGCGAGCCCGCAGCGCACTCGTCGGCGGGCTATGGAGCCTCGGTTTTCATCGCGTGGGTTCATCAATCCCAAAGGGGCGCTTGCAAACTCTGCGATTGTGCTGACGCGCATCACATTGCAAGATGGCCACTTAGGTTCTGCATGACGGAGTGCAGAAATTTTTTTTGCCTTTGAGAAAGACGGGGAGTCAGCGCTGACTCCGGCAGTCGACTCTCCACTGGAAGCGAACCATAAGAATGAGCGACACCACCGCACCGATGATCGACAACGACCAACTGGCGCACCTGCGCAGTTGGATGGGAAAAAGCGAAACCACCAGCGACCAGATCACGCCGACCTCCGTGCGTGGCATGTCGGCCACGTTGGACCGCGATGACGCCGCGCCCGTTGCGGGCACCACGCTGCCGCTGCTGTGGCATTGGCTGTATTTCCTGCCGCAGGCGAGGCAGAGCGAGCTCGGCGCCGATGGCCATCCGACACGCGGTGGATTTCTGCCGCCGGTGCCGCTGCCGCGCCGCATGTGGGCCGGTGGCCGCTTGCAATGGGAGACCGCCAATCCCATGCGCGTGGGTGAAACCGTCGAACGGGTATCGACCATTCGGTCGGTCACGCACAAAGCTGGCCGTTCGGGCGAGCTGCTGTTTGTGCTCGTGGAGCATCGCTATTCCAACGCCAACGGTCTGGCGCTGACCGAAGAGCACGACATCGTCTACCGCGCCGCAGCCGAGCCGGGCGCGCCCGAACCCACGCCGCAAACGCCGCCGCTCGCCGGCCAGGAAAGCTGGTCGCGCCGCATCGTGCCGGACGACGTGCTGCTGTTTCGCTATTCCGCGCTGACCTTCAACGGCCACCGCATCCACTACGACCGCCAATACGTCACCGAGGTCGAAGGCTACCCGGGCCTGATCGTGCACGGCCCGTTGATCGCGACGCTGCTGCTCGATCTGCTGCGCCGCAATATGCCCACCGCGCAGGTGCGCCGATTCTCGTTCAAGGCCGTGCGGCCGACCTTCGATCTGAACGCATTTCAGGTCTTCGGCAAGGTGTCTGATGACGGCCGCACCGTGGAGCTGTGGGCGCAGGACCACGACGGCTGGCTCACGATGCAGGGCACGGCGGAGCTGGCCTGACCGAATCAGTGGATCACACAACGAACACGGAAGAAAAGCACCCATGATTGAACAGACGCTCTCCAACAACTATCCGGAAATCCGCGACGCGATTCGCGCGCTGTGTGCCGAGTTTCCCGATACATATTTCCGCAAGGTCGATGAGGCACGCGGCTACCCCGAGGAGTTCGTGGATGCGCTCACCAAGGCGGGTTGGCTGGCCGCGCTGATTCCCCAGGAATACGGCGGCTCGGGCCTCGGTTTGACCGAGGCCTCGGTCATCATGGAAGAGATCAACCGCTGCGGCGGCAACTCCGGCGCGTGCCACGGCCAGATGTACAACATGGGAACGCTGCTGCGCCACGGCTCCGACGCGCAGAAGAAGAAGTTTCTGCCGAAGATCGCCAGCGGTGAATGGCGTCTGCAATCGATGGGCGTGACCGAGCCCACGACCGGCACCGACACCACCAAGATCAAAACCACGGCGGTGAAAAAGGATGGCCGCTATGTCATCAACGGCCAGAAGGTCTGGATCAGCCGCGTGCAGCACAGCGACTGGATGATTCTGCTGGCGCGCACCACGCCGCTCAGCGAAGTGAAGAAGAAAAGCGAGGGCATGTCGATCTTCATGGTCGATCTGCGCGCCGCCGAAAAGAGCGGGCTCACGGTGCGGCCGATTCTCAACATGGTCAACCACGAGACCAACGAGCTGTTCTTCGAGAACCTCGAGATCCCCGAAGAGAACCTGATCGGCGAGGAAGGCAAGGGCTTCAAGTACATCCTCGACGGACTCAACGCCGAGCGCACGCTGATCGCTGCCGAGTGCATCGGCGACGGCTACTGGTTCATCGACCGCATCACCAGCTACGTGAAAGACCGCACCGTGTTCGGTCGCCCGATTGGCCAGAACCAGGGCGTGCAGTTTCCCATCGCCGATGCCTTCATGGAAATCGAGGCCGCCAACCTCATGCGCTGGAAGGCCTGCGAGCTCTTCGATCGCCACGAGCCCATGGGCGCGCAGGCCAATATGGCCAAGTACCTGGCGGCCAAGGCGAGCTGGGAGGCGGCCAACGCGTGCCTGCAGTTTCACGGCGGATACGGCTTCGCGTGCGAGTACGACGTCGAGCGCAAATTCCGCGAAACGCGCCTCTATCAGGTCGCGCCCATTTCCACCAACCTCATCTATTCGTACGTGGCCGAGCACATCCTCGGCCTGCCGCGTTCGTTCTGATCGAGCGAGTAGAAAGAAGAAAAAAAAGGCCCCTCGATATGAACACGCAGAGCACCCCTCGCCCGCGCCCTCTGGATGGCATCACCGTGGTGTCGCTCGAGCATGCGGTGGCCGCGCCGTTTTGCACGCGGCAGCTCGCCGATCTGGGCGCACGCGTCATCAAGGTCGAACGCCCGGGCTCGGGTGACTTCGCGCGCGGATATGACCAGCGCGTGCTCGGCCAATCGTCGCACTTCACGTGGATCAACCGCAGCAAGGAAAGCCTCGCGCTCGACCTCAAGCAACCGCTCGCGCAGGACGCGCTCATGCAGCTACTGGCGGGCGCCGACGTGCTGGTACAGAACCTCGCGCCCGGCGCTGCGGCGCGCATGGGCCTGTCGTATGAGGCATTGCAGCAGCGCTTCCCGCGGCTCATCGTCTGCGACATCAGCGGCTATGGCGCGGACGGCCCCTACCGCGACAAGAAGGCCTATGACCTGCTGATTCAGAGCGAGGCCGGTTTTCTCTCGATCACCGGCACGCCCGAAACGCCAAGCAAGGCCGGCATTTCCGTCGCCGATATCGCAGCGGGCATGTACGCCTACACCAACATTCTGTCGGCGCTGCTGCTGCGCGGCAAGACCGGCGAAGGCAGCCACATCGATGTCTCGATGCTGGAGGCGCTCGGCGAGTGGATGGGTTACCCGATGTACTACGCCTTCGATGGCGCAGCACCGCCGCCGCGCACCGGCTCATCGCACGCCAGCATCTATCCCTATGGTCCATTCATCGCAGGCGATGGCGGCACGGTGATGCTCGGGCTGCAGAACGAGCGCGAATGGCAGGCCTTCTGCGACAAGGTGCTGGAACAGCCCGCGCTCGCCAAGGACCCGCGCTTTGACAGCAACGCACGGCGCAATGAGAACCGCGCGGCGCTGCAGGCCGAAATTCTGCAGATCTTCAGCCACTACACCGCACAGCAGATCGTCGAGCGCCTGGATGCCGCCAGCATCGCCAACGCGCATGTGAACGACATGGCGGGCCTCTGGGCCCACCCGCAACTGCAGGCGCGCGACCGCTGGCGCAACGTGAGCACGCCCAAGGGCGAGGTCGCCGCGCTGCTGCCGCCGGGTCTGAACAGCGCGTTCGACTACCGCATGGATGCCGTGCCGGCGGTGGGTGAACACACGCCCCGCATTCTGGCTTCGCTGGGTTGGTCCGCGGAGCAGATCGAGGCGCTGCAATCCGCCAAGAACATTGCCGATTGACGTCGGCCACCTCAGCCCACAAGCCTTTCAACATTCAGAAAGCACCGCCATGAAACAGGAAACCGCCGCCAACATTCACCCGCTCGCGCAGTTCGCGACCGAGCTGCGCTGGGGAGCGATTCCACAGGACGTGCAGCGCAAGGCCGAAGACCTGCTGGTCGATTGGTTTGGCTCCGTGCTGGCGGGCCAAAGCGCGCGCCCCGTGCAGAGCATCACGCGCTTTGCCGTGTCGCAGGGACCGGCGCAGGGGGCCTGCGAAATCATCGGCCAGAAGGCCACCACATCGCCGTTGATGGCGGCGCTCGCCAACGCTGCGGCATCGCATGTGGCCGAGCAGGATGATGTGCACAACGGCTCGGTGTTTCACCCCGCCGCCGTGGTGTTTCCGCCCGCGCTGGCGGTTGCGCAAAGCATCGGGGCCAGCGGTGAACGCTTCATGGCGGCATGCGTGGCGGGCTACGAGGTGGGCATCCGCGTCGGCGAGTTTCTGGGGCGCAGCCACTACAAGATTTTCCACACCACCGGCACCGCCGGAACCATTGCGGCGGCCGCCGCGGTGGGCAATCTGCTCGACCTCACGCCGCAGCAAATGCAGCATGCGTTTGGCTCGGCGGGAACCCAGGCCGCGGGCCTGTGGGAGTTCCTGCGCACCGCTGCCGACAGCAAGCAATTGCACACCGCACATGCCGCGTCGGCAGGACTGACGGCGGCCTATCTGGCCAAGGACGGATTCACCGGTGCACAGGACATCTTCACCGGCCCGCAAGGCATGGCCGCAGGCATGTCGACCGACTCGAACCCCGCCAAACTCACCGATGGTCTGGGCACGCGCTGGGCCACGCCCGAGACCTCGTTCAAATGGCATGCCTCGTGCCGCCACACCCACCCCGCCGCCGATGCCTTGCTGCAGGTGATGCAGCAGAACCATCTCGTCCCGAGCGACATCGCGCATGTGCTGTGCCACGTGCACCAGGGCGCGATCGATGTGCTCGGGCCCGTGGTGTCGCCCACCACGGTGCACCAGAGCAAGTTCTCGATGGGCACGGTGCTCGCCATCGCGGCGCGCTTCGGCCACGCGGGATTGACCGAATTCGACGAGCAATTTCTTGCGCCGGACACCGTCGCCCTGCGCGAAAAAATCAGCATGGTGCTCGACCAGGAAGTGGACACCGCCTACCCGCAGCGCTGGATCGGCAAGGTGACCGTGACCACCACCGATGGCCGCACGCTGCAGGGCCGCATCGAAGAGCCCAAGGGCGATCCCGGCAACACCCTGTCGCGCGAAGAGATCACCGAGAAGGCGCTGCGTCTGGCCGCCTATGGCAGTGATATCCCCAAAGACAAAGTGCGCGCGGCAGTGCAAAGTCTTTGGAGCATCGCCCAAGTCAACCCGGTGCAACGCCTGATCGAATGAAAAGATCGGGTTGACCTCCCGGCCATGCCACTGCGTACATACCTACCTACAAATAAGCGAATCAAGGAGACAAACGCACCATGACTCTGACTCAAGCATCCCGCCGCCGACGCACCATCGCACACGCCCTCGCGCTCACCGCAGTCGCATGGGCGGCCACCACGGGCACGAGCGCGTGGGCCGCCAGCAACTGGCCCGACAAGCCCATCATCATGGTCGTGCCCTACAGCGCGGGCGGCCCCACCGACGTGGTCGCGCGCCTGCTCGCCGTGCCCATGGGCCAATCGCTCGGCCAGTCCGTCTTGGTCGAGAACACGGTCGGCGCAGGCGGCACCATTGCCCCGGCACGCGTGGCCCGCGCCAAGCCCGATGGCTACACCATTCTGATTCACCACATGGGCATGGCCACCGCGCCGGCGCTCTACAAGAAGCTGCCTTACGACCCGCTCAAGGATTTCGAATATGTCGGTCAGGTGCTCGATGTCCCGATGACGCTGTTGTCGCGCAAGGACTTCCCGGCCAACACCTTCCCCGAGTTGCTCGACTACGTGAAGAAGAACCAGGACAAGGTCAGCATGGCGCACGCCGGTATCGGCGCGGTATCGCAGCTGTGCAGTCTGCTGTTCATGCACCAGATCGGCGTGAAGCTCACGACTGTTCCCTACAAGGGCGCGGGCCCGGCGATGAATGACTTGATGGGCGGCCAGGTCGATCTGCTGTGCGATCAAACCACGCAGACCGTGCCGGTGATCCAGGACGGCAAACGCGCCAAGGTGTTCGGCGTCACCACGCCGCAGCGCCTGTCGTCACTGCCCAATGTTCCAACGCTGGACGAGCAGGGCCTCAAGGGCTTCGACGTGAAGGTCTGGCACGGCATGTACGCCCCCAAGGGCACGCCCAAGGAGGTCATGGACAAGCTGAACAAGGCACTGAATGCGGCGATCAATGACGAGAACGTCAAGAAGCGCATCGCAGAGTTGAGCTCCGATCTGGCCACCCCGGAAAAGGCCACGCCCGAGAGCCTGCAAAAGCACCTGACCTCCGAGGTCGCACGCTGGGGCACGGTGATTCACGACGCCGGCCTCGTCGCCGC
>CALMCS010000687.1 GCA_937862875.1 uncultured Comamonadaceae bacterium | reverse complement strand
GTGAGCCGTTCTGGGCCATCCGTGTAGACCGGAAGAATCACCATATCGACTAAAAGATGCGTCCACGAATGACTAGTTTCACAGGACGATTCGTGGACTCTGCTCGCTGCGTGAATGCGTTTGAATGTCCATACGAACACCCGCCCATGCGTGACAGCCCTTTTATCGACCATCTGGGCTGCTTTTCCGAAGCCTCGGAGGAAGAGCCTGGGCCGAAGTCATAATTACAAAAGAGCCAACGGACTGGTACCGTTTGCATTCGCCGACTCGGACATCGCTTTTTATTTCCTCCTCGATGCCGCACAGTCTGCACTGCTGGCACAGCCCAAAGGCGAAGCAGGAAACACACCAGACCAGCATGATGAGGACCATCCATGAATAAAGCCGCCGCCAAGCTCAGTTTCACTGCCCAACTGCTTCGCCCTGCCAAGACAACTGATGGCGATTTTTCTGCTTTTGTAGTGCTGCCTCAAGCCGTGAGTGAGCAGCTTCCCAGGCGCGGCAGAACGAGTGTGGATGGGACGCTCAATGGTCATGCCTTCCAGGCGACGCTCGAACCCGATGGCCAGCTCAGTCATTGGTTGAAGGTGGGCAAGGCATTGCTGGAGGCCTCTGGCGCGAAAGTGGGTGACACCGTTGCTTTGGACATTGCTTCGATCGCGAAAGAACTGGAGCCGAAGTTGCCTGCCGATTTCCAGGGCGCGCTTGACGCAGCCGAGGATGCCAAGGCGGTGTGGGACGCCACCACGACGATTGCCCGCATCGACTGGATTCACTGGATCGAATCCGCGAAACAGGCAAAGACGCGAAAGAGCCGGATCGACGGGGCCTGTGACATGCTCGCTTCTGGCAAGGCGCGCGTCTGCTGTTTTGATCCCTCCGGGTTCTACAGCAAAGCCCTCAGCGCGCCGAAATCCGCCGAATAGACAACAACAACCACCCACGGTGCTCAACCCATGCAGTCACACGAATCCCGTCTCCAGCAAAGCCTGCGCACACTGATCGAGCAGCGACGCACTGCCGCGCTTGCGGTCACGGTCACTGCGCCTTCCGATGATCAAGGCGGTCTTGCGCCGTTGATTTCCATGGTGCCGTTTGCGTGGTGCCGAGAGTTTGGTTGCATCGTTCTGCATGTCAGCGCCCTTGCCGCGCACACCGCCGCCATGCAGCAGCACGCGGCCGTCTCGATCTTGTTTTGTGCGCCCGAGGTGCCGGGAGAGAGCGTTCACGCGCTGGAGCGGGTCAGTTTGCAGGGCGTTGCGTCCACTCCCCCGCAGAGCAGCGTGCTCTGGTCTGGCGCGCGTGCCGCTTATGTGGCGCGCTTTCCCGAGTCCGAATTCATGACCGAGCTCCCAGACTTTCGCTTCGTCTGCATCACGCCATCGTTCGCTCGGCATGTGGCAGGATTTGGCGCGGCGCGCAATGTCGATGCCAACGATTTTGTGGCGGCCATGAATTTTCTGGCGCCATCAAACTGAGGTGGGCGAGCAGTTGCCTGATTGCTGGCGCGGCTGGGCGACAAAGGCGGCGACATCGCGAAATGCGCCGTCGGGCTGACCTGCGACTTCAGCCGTGACGTAGTCCTGCCACATCTGCCCCTGTTGCTCGACATGGGCCCGGCGAAAGCGCTCCAGCATCTGCGCGGATTCGCTGCAGGCCTCGTAGGCATAGGGGTCGCGTCGCAGACAGGCGGCCTTCAGCTGCAGCCATGTCGCCTCTCGCGTCACCTTCTGGCCTTGCAGACGCTGCCATTGGTGCAGCAGCTCATGCGCGAACACGCCTGCGATGTAGGGGTGCGCAAGCCGCAGCGGCCGGGCCGGATCACCGTGCTCGAAAAATGCGCGCGGCAGGGAGATGCGCCCGCCGTTCAGCGACAACGCGCGTCGCGTGTCACCCAGTCGGCGCACGTACAGGCGCAGATGCGGCTGCAGCGCGTCGAGTGAGTGCGCGAAGAAGCGTTGAACGAAACGGAGTTCCGCATCGGTGAGCGGGCGAGACCAAAACATGCACGCGACTGTACCAAGTCAATCGCGTCAATCGAGTCCGAAGGTCTGGCCCACATTGGGTACCACCGAGGTGATTCCATAGCGCCGCTGCATCTCATCGGCCAGGACCTGCGCCGGCCCGGCTTCGCCGTGGACCACGTAGGCGGTATTTGGCTTCTTCTTGAACGCAGCCACCCAATCCAGCAAGGCCTTCTGGTCCGCGTGTGCCGAGAATCCGCCGAGCGTGTGCATGGACGCGCGCACGTCGATCTCTTCGCCGTACATGCGCACCTGCTTTGCGCCATCGACCAAGCGCCGACCGAAGGAGCCTTGCGATTGAAAGCCGCAGAACACGATCGCGCATTCCGGACGGCCCAGGTTGTTCCGCAGGTGGTGCAGGATTCGCCCGGAGTCGCACATGCCGCTGGCGGAGATGATGACCGCCCCGCTTCGGATGCTGTTGATCTTCATGGAGTCCGCCACGTCACTCACGAAATGCACGCGCTTGGTGTCGAGCAGCAGGCCCGCGCTCTTGAACAGCTGCTTGGCCTCGTCGTCAAACACCGCGAAATTCTTGAGTGTGATCTCGGTGGCCTTCACCGCCATGGGCGAGTCGATGTAGATGTCGAACTCTGAGGTGAACCGGCCCTGCTGCGCGAGTTGCAGGAAGTGATAGAGAATTTCCTGCGTACGGCCGACGGCGAACGCGGGAATGACGACATTGCCGTGCGGCACCGTTTCGTTGACCACCTTGACCAGCTCATCGAGCGTGCCGCCCAGCCCCTTGTGCAGGCGGTCGCCGTAGGTGGATTCGATGATGAGCACATCGGCCTCGTCAATGGGCGTGGGGTCCCGCAGAATCACGCGCCCCGGCTGGCCCACATCGCCGCTGGCGACCAGCTTGGTCTTTTTACCGTCACCCGCATCCAGCCAAATTTCCAGAATGGCCGAGCCCAGAATATGCCCCGCGTCCTGCATGCGCACCTGCACCGAGGCGTGCGGCGCAAAGGTCGCTCCATACGCCTGGGCCTGCGTCTGCTCCATGACCTGGCTGACATCGCCGACGCTGTAGAGCGGCAGTTGCGGCTCGTCCTTGCGCCCGTGGTAGTCATCGCCGCGCTGCTTGCGCTTGATCGCGCGTTCGTACTCGGACGGCGGACTGTGCGCGCTGTCCATCAACAACACACTGCGCAGTTCCTTGGTGGCCAGGGTGCAATAGACCGGCCCCCGAAACCCGCGCGCGGCGAGCTTGGGCAGCAGGCCGCTGTGGTCGATGTGCGCATGCGTGAGCAGCACAAAATCGATGCTGGCCGCGTCAAAGGGGAACGCGTTTTCGTTGTGCTCGTCTGCCTCCTGCCCGCCCTGCATCATTCCGCAATCGATGAGAAACCGGCACCCCGCCGACTCGACGAGATGGCACGAACCCGTGACCGTTTTCGCTGCACCTTGGAACGTGATGTTGAAATGGCTCATGGGTTCAAACCTGCTTTCTGCGTGAAGGAGTGGATGGAATCGTCGGTTCAATGCGCAATCTGTCAGTGGACGCTTTTCACGGGCCGGGGTCGGCACGAAGCCACTGGCTTGCCAGAAGAAAGGCAGGCCATTCTCACGGCCCTGCCCTCATGCGAAGCACGACCAAGCGCAAAGGTCATGCGAGCTTTGGCAAGAAAAATTCATGCGGGTGACTTTCGATGTACACCGCCAGCGGATGAAAGAACGCCGCGTTGTATCCGCCCGGAACGCCTTCACGATCGATGAGTGCGTAGTAGCTGGATTCCAAGGCGCCCCAGAGCGCCTCGGTTCCCTTGGCCATCGCGCTGTAGTGCGCCAGCATTTCCGGCACCTCGGGATCGCGTACCTGCGCAGCGTCGCCCTCCTCGGAATCACCCGTCAGCGCGTCCAGAATGGCGATGCGTTGCTTTCGGTCCTTGGGAATCGGCCTGTGCGCAAATTGAGAATAGGCCTGCTCGAGTAGGTCGGCGTACTCCGGCATCCCCAGCAAACGGAAGCCTTGCAGCGCCTCTTCGGCCAGCTCGCCATAGCTGTTGTAGAAGAACTGCGAAAAACCACCGTTGCAGACTTGTCCGTCAGCATTGAGCACCGCCCACAACGCCAGCTGCGATGGCGTCAATGCGGCAGTCATCTCTTTCGCTTGAGCTGGGTTGTCCCAATCCCAGGCTTCCCGGACTCGATCCATCGTGTATTCGACGTATCCGAACAGATCGCCGTCCCATTCGGTTTTCAACGGCTCGATGCTGCGCCAAGGCATGCGGTAATCCATGGATGTGATTTCCTGAGTTGGTTGGATTGTGAGATCTACAGGCCATGATAGTACCTGCTCACAACCAGACGCGGCCACGGAAAAAAGCGCACCAAGGTGCGCTCATTTGTCTTACAGGGGCGACTTCAACAGCGGCTCCCTGCGTGGCCCGCCATCAATCCCACACAGGGGCGAGACCTTCTGGATTCACCTCACGGCCGTTGCGCTCCAAGGCGGCGATCTGGGCCATATCGTCCGCATCCAGACGCAGGTCCTGCGCGAGCAGATTGCTCGCCAGATTCTCCCGCTTGGTGGACGATGGAATCACGGCGTAGCCGAGCTGCAGCGCCCAGGCCAGCGCCACCTGCGCGACCGTGGCCTGGTGCTTGCCGGCGATCTGGGCCAGCACCGGGTCGGTCAGCACCTTGCCGTAGGCCAGCGTCATGTACGACGTCACGCGAATGCCTTGCTCGTTCAGGAAGCCCGTCAGCTTGGCGTTCTGCAGATACGGGCTCAGCTCGATCTGGTTGGTCGCGATCTCGCCCTTGCCAACGACGTCGATCGCTTGCTGGCTCAACGCGATATTGAAGTTGGAAATGCCGATCTGCTTGGTCAGGCCCAGCGACTTGGCTTCGGCCAGCGCTTCCATGTAGGCGGGCAGCGGCACTGCGCCGCCGGGTGCGGGCCAGTGGATCAAGGTGAGATCGACCGCGTCGGTGCGCAACTTGCTCAGGCTCTCGCGCAGGCTGGGGATGAATTTTTCGCGCGGGAAGTTTTCGACCCAGATCTTGGTGGTCAGAAACAATTGGTCGCGTGCAATGCCGGACTCGGCCACCGCCTCGCCCACCTCGGCTTCGTTGCCGTAGATTTGCGCGGTGTCGATGGCGCGGTAGCCGACTTCGAGGGCTTTCAGAACGGAGTCTTTCGCAGCGCCGTTGGTAAGACGGAAAGTACCTGCGCCGAAGGAAGGAATGCTCATGGTGATATGTCCAAAATAGAAAAGGGATGATCTGCGAGGGGTGGCTGGTGATGGCCGCCGCATCGCGCCAGCATCCATTCGCATCCACCTCGGTGTCAGGCCTCCAGTGTGCATGGTTTATATTTGCAGAAACATACCAAAATCAACCAAACACATTTGATTAATAATCAACAATGAAAACCACCCTGGACGAGCTGCTGATGTTTGTGACCGTAGTCGACGCGGGCACCATCTCGGCTGCGGCCGAGCAGTTGGATGTCACGGTCTCCGCCGCCAGCAGAACCCTGGCGCGGCTGGAGCAGAAGCTGCAGACCACCCTGCTCAATCGCACCACCCGGCGGTTGATCCTCACCGACGAGGGCACCACGTTTCTGCAACATGCACGCGGAATTCTCGCGTCCGTGGATGCGGCCGAGGAGCAGATGGCGGCGCGCCGCGATGGTCCGGCGGGTCGTCTTCGCGTGGATGCGGCGACGCCCTTCATGCTGCACGCCATCGTTCCGCTGGTGGAGGGATTCAGGGCGCAATACCCCAATGTGGAGCTGGAGCTGAACTCCAACGAGGGCATCACCGATTTGATCGAGCAGCGCACCGATGTGGCGCTGCGTATTGGCGCGCTCAAGGACTCCACCCTGCATGCCCGGGCGCTCGGCAGCAGCAAGGTGCGCATTCTGGCCAGCCCCGGCTATCTCCAGCAACACGGCACGCCCAAGACCATCGCCGATCTGAAAAAGCATGTGCTGCTGGGTTTCAGCAAGCCCGAGGCGCTGAACGAATGGCCGCTGCGCCAGCCGGACGGTGACGCCGTTCAGATCACGCCGCACATTCTTTCGCAGAACGGCGAGACGCTGCGGCATCTGGCCCTGGCGGGCCAGGGCATCGTCTGCCTTTCCGACTTCATGACACGCGAGGATCGCCGGGCCGGGGCGCTGGTGGAGGTCTTTGCCAAGCAGTTGGTGGACGTGCGGCAGTCCATCCACGCGGTGTACTACCGCAACACGGCGCTGGCGTCGCGGATCTCCTGCTTCCTCGATTTTGTGGCCCAGGAGTTTCGAGCGCGGCCTTTCGATCAGTGATCCGTGGGTTGATTCACGGCGCTGAGGAAAAGCCGGGCGCTCGGCCCTAGCTCTGCAACTGCGCCCACACCTTGTCCAAGCGCTTGATGCTCACCGGATACGGCGTGCGCAGCTCCTGGGCAAAGAAGCTGACGCGCAGCTCTTCGAGCATCCAGCGGTACTCCTGCATGCGCGCATCCACAGCGCCCTTGCGGTCTGAGACCAGGCGCCAGTAGCGTTGCTCGAGCGGTTTGAGTTCCAAGGACTTGGCGGCATCGCGCGCGGGGTCAGCGCGGTATTTGTCGAGCCGGGTCGTGATCGCCTTGAGGTAGCGCGCGTAGTGGCCCAGCTGCGACCACGGAGCGATCGCAATGAAGTTCTTGGGCATCAGGCGCTGCAACTGCGCCGACGCATCCGCCGTCGCTTCCGGCGCATTCTTGGTGTCCTTGATCTTGCGCTGCGCCGCGGCGTACTCCACCAGAACGACACCCGCCATGCGCGCCACTTCGTTGGCAATCAGGGTCAGGCGACCCCGGCCATCCTGCACGCGCTGCTTGAAGTCGGCCTCGTTGGCGGGCAAGGGATCCTGCAGGAAGGCACGGTCGATCGCCACATCGATGATCTGCGAACGCAGCTCTTCCTGCACGCCCAGCGGCATGTAGGCGACGGCCATCTTCTGCAGATCGGGAATGTTCTTTTCCAGATACTTGAGCGCGTCCTTGATCTGCAATGCAAACAGGCGGCGCAGACCGATACGGTGCTTGGCCGAGGCCAGATCCGGCTCATCGAAGACTTCGAGGCCCACCGAATCGCCGTAATCGATCAGCGCGGGGAAGCCGATCAGGGTCTGGCTGCCCTTGCCGATTTCCATCAGCTCGGGCAACTCGCCAAACGTCCACTCCTTGAAGCGCGCATCAGACTGCTGCTGAGCCGCAGAAGCGGGCTTTTGCTTGTGGGCTTGCGACTGGCCACCGGCCTCCTTGGCGGCCGCTTGCTTCCCTGCGGGAGCCGTTTGACCCGCTTGAGCTGCCTGGGCCGCTTTGGCCGGCGTGTCCTTGGTCTCGGCCTTTTCGCTTTCCAGATGATCGGCGACGCGCAGCGAGGCCAGCGCCTGGAACGCGCCGCGGGCCTTCGCGCCCAGTTCCGATTTCAGCGCACCGAGATTGCGGCCCTGCCCCATCTGGCGGCCGTGCTCGTCGGTGATGCGGAAGTTCATGAACAGATGCGGGCTGAGCATGTCGAGCTTGAAGTCCGCCCGC
>CALMCS010000686.1 GCA_937862875.1 uncultured Comamonadaceae bacterium | reverse complement strand
ACTCGGACCTTGACGTTGTAGTCCACCACGCGTTTGACAGGGACCAATACCTTCATTGCTGCGGCTCCTTAAATTATTGACTGGTTCAATTGACGTTAACGTAAACCATTTCATTCTATCCCGCACCGCAGCATATACGGATACGCAATAGCCGAATGATTGGTTTTCTCAAAAATAGAACGATCGTGCTTTTCCGTGAATTATGCCAGCAGAAAATACGCTGTCGAGTCCCATTCGAGACTACGCATCACCGCGCGGGGGCAGATTTGACGCGTTGGCGACAGGTTCCGCCATCGTTCCACGGTTCGAACTTACCGCGTTTGCCACTTCCGTAGCGTTTCCAATATGAATGACTCGCTGCGGAAAGGGAATATCAATCCCCGCTTCACGCAGTCCCTTGAGCATCGCAATATTCACCAGCGACTTCACATTGGCAACCCCTGCCTCCGGATCCGCGATCCAGAAATTCAGGCTGAATTCAATCGCATCCGGCCCGAAGTTCACCAAATACGCGATCGGCACCGGGGTCTGCAACACCCGTGCCTGATCCTTGGCCGCCTGCGAGAGAATGCTCTGCACCTGAGACACGTCGCTATCGTAGCCCACTCCGATATTGGTGGTGACATTGAATCGCAGGTCGGCAGCGGACAGGTTTTCGACCCGCTGGGTGATGATGCTTTCATTCGGAACAATGGATTCGCGCCCGTTGTTGGCCCGAATCAGGGTGTAGCGCGTCTTGATGTCGGTGATGCGCCCCTCGAAACCGTCGACGCGCACGTTGTCGCCGATGCGCAGGGAACGCTCCAGCAAGATCACAAATCCGCTTACGTAATTTGCAGCCAGTTTCTGCATGCCGAAGCCCAGACCCACGCCCACCGCACCACCCAGCACCGACAGTGCAGTGAGGTCGACGCCAATCGCCGAGAGCGCAAACAACAGCCCGACGAGCACCAGCACGGCGCGCGTGACGTTCATCAGCACCTTGCGCATCGACAGGTCCTTGACCGTCTCGTCCAGCACGCGGCGCTCGAAGGTCGAGGACAGCCACAGCGTCGCCACCAGCATCAAGCCGGCGGTCAAGGACCCGCGAATCAGCGTCAGCAGCGTGACATTGGTCTTGCCGAAGGCGAGCGACACGTCGTCCAGCGCCTTGAGCACGATCGGCAGCAGGCCCAGAATCCAGAGCACGGCGGCCAGAACCACCACCCAGGAGAACACCTTCTCCACCAGTCGTGCCAGACCCGAATGCGGAAAGGCGGCGGCGAGCACCTTGGCCGTCCAGCGCACCAGCACCAACGAAGTGAGCACTGACACCATCGCGCGCAGCAAAAACACGGGCTCGTAATGCTCCACGATGACCGTGGACACATAGACCAACACCAGCGACAGCAGGGGGAACATCACCCCTTGCACCGCGGTTGGGCCCAGCCAGATGGATTCGGGTTTGTTCACCCGCTTGGCGAGCGTGCTGCTCAACAGATAGGAAATCAGCAGACAGGCGGCGATGATCGCCACTTCGACCCACGTGCTGGCTTCCCGAAATTCCTTGACGAGGGTATCAAACCATTCCATCGATTCTCACTTGGCGATCTGTGTTGATGTGACGGTGTTGAGTGTTGAAGCGACCGTGGCGGTATCAGGCCTTGGTCCAGACGGGTTTGCGCTTTTCGACGAAGGCGCGTGCGCCCTCTTGCGCGTCGACGTCCATCATATTGACAGCCATCGTCTGGCCGGCCAGTTGGTAGGCGGAATCGATGCCCATCTCGCGCTGCTGATAGACCAGCGCCTTGCCCATGGCCACCGCGGTGCGGGGCTTGCTGACGATGGAGGCGACCAGCTTTTCGACCTCGGCATCGAGGCCCTCGGCACCGACGACACGGTTGACCAGCCCCTGCTCCAGCGCCGTCTTTGCGTCGATGAACTCGCCCGTCAGCAGCATCTCCATGGCGACCTTGGCGGGCACATTGCGCACCAGGGGCACGCTCGGTGTCGAGCAGAACAAGCCATATTGAATGCCGCTGGTGGCAAAACTGGAGTCGTCGGTCGCCACGGCCAGATCGCACTGGGCCACCAGTTGACAGCCCGCTGCCGTGGCCATGCCCTTCACTTTGGCGATGACGGGCACCGGCAGTTTGTGGATCGACAGCATCATCCGGCCGCATTGCGCAAACAGGTCCTGATAGAACGCCAGCTCCGGCGTGGCGGCCATGTCCTTGAGGTTGTGGCCGGCACAGAATGCGCGTCCGTTGGCGGCCAGCACCACGGCCCGAATCGATTCATCCGCCGCAATGCCGTTCAGCGCCTTTTGAAGCGCGGCCAGCATTTCATGACCCAACGCGTTGAAGCGCTGTGGATCGTCGAGGGTCAGGGTCACCACGCCACGCGCGTCACGGGCGGCGCGCAGTGGGCCTTCGGAAAAAGGGGCGGTATCGAATGTCATGGTCAGTCAACAGTATTTTTTCAGATTCAGCGCAGATGCCGCGTCACAGATCGGCCAGCACGCGCACATGGGCTTCGACGCTGCGGGACAGCGGCCCCATCATGTAGCCGCCCTCGAGGCAGGAGACGATGCGGTTCTTGCTGAAACGGCGCGCGACGTCCTTGACGCGTTGCGTGATCCACGCGAAGTCCTGCTCGGTCATGCCGAGCTGGCCCATGTCGTCCTCGCGGTGGGCGTCAAAGCCTGCGCTGATGAAGATCATCTCGGGCTTGAAGGCCTCGAGGCGCGGCATCCACACCATTTCCACGATTTCGCGGATGTCCATGCCCTTGGTGTAGGCCGGTACCGGCACGTTGACCATGTTGGACGCAGGCTCGTGGTCGCCGCTGTACGGATAGAAGGGATGCTGAAAAATGCTGACCATGAGCGTGCGATCGTCGCCCGCCAATATGTCTTCCGTGCCATTTCCGTGATGCACATCAAAATCTACGATGGCGACGCGCTTGAGATGGTGCCGATCCAACACGTATTTGGCCGCGATGGCCACGTTGTTGAAGAAGCAAAAACCCATCGCCTTGTCGCGCGTGGCGTGGTGTCCGGGGGGGCGAACGCTGCAAAAGGCGTTTTCCAGCTCGCCTGCCATGACCGCGTCGGTGGCCGCGATGGCCGCGCCGGCGGAGCGCAAAGCGGCATTCCACGTGTGGGAATTAATCGAGGTATCGGTGTCAATCTGCAGATAGGGCGGGCCTCCGGCCAATTGTTCCTCCACCACCCGATCAGACATTCCGCGCAACGAGGCGACATACATGCGATCATGCGCAAGTTCTATATCTGAGAGAGACGCAAGCGGCGCTTCATAGCGCTCCAATGCGTCTGCGACACCTGTGACCAGCAGTCGGTCTTCGATGGCGTCCAGCCGGGCCGGGCATTCCGGATGGCCGGGCCCCATTTCATGCTTCCAACAGTCCCGATGGGTAAAAATTCCTGTCTTGCTCACAGTCATTGCGATGTCTCTTGTAATTTTCGAATAACGTCAGGCCATGCACGCACAGCACAAGATCAAATCACTTCTGGATCAGCTTAACACGGTGATCGTTGGCAAGGAATCTCAGGTTCGGGACTGCGTCGCATGCCTGCTCGCTGGTGGACATTTGTTGATCGAAGACGTACCCGGCGTCGGGAAAACTACGCTAGCGCACGCGCTGGCGAGCACCTTCGGTCTGCGCTTTTCGCGCGTCCAGTTCACCGCCGACCTGATGCCCAGCGACCTCACGGGGGTTTCCATCTACGAGCGCGGCAAGGAATCGTTCGTCTTCCATCCCGGCCCGGTGTTCGCGCAGGTGCTGCTGGCCGATGAAATCAACCGCGCCAGCCCCAAGACGCAAAGCGCCTTGCTCGAGGCGATGGAAGAGCGCCAGGTGACCGTCGAGGGCGAGACCCGCGCCCTGCCCCATCCGTTCTTCGTGATCGCCACGCAGAACCCGCACGACCAGCTCGGCACCTTTGCCCTGCCCGAGTCGCAGCTCGATCGCTTTCTGATGCGCATCTCCCTCGGCTACCCCGATCGCAACGCCGAGCGCCAATTGCTCGCCGGCAGCGACCGCCGCGACATGCTCGATCACCTGCTGCCGCAACTCTCGCCGGGCGAGCTCGAACAGTTGCAGCAGGAAGTGCTCAAGGTGCATGCCTCCGACGCGCTGCTCGACTACGTTCAGGATCTGCTCACCGCCACACGCTCGGGCCGCTGGTTTCTGCAAGGTCTCTCACCCCGCGCCGGCATTGCGCTGATGCGCGCGGCCAAGGCCCAGGCGCTGATCAGCGGACGCGACTACGTGGCCCCGGACGACGTGCAGTCGATTCTTCCGCAAACCGTGGCACACCGCTTGATTCCGGTCGGCGACGCCGGTCGCGGCGCGGTCGAACAAGTGCGCGCCATGATCGAAGCCACGCCCCTGCCTTGATGGACTGACGGACCAACAGCACACAGCCTAGAAAGCCGGGTCATGCAGTCTTCCCACCCCACTTCCGCGTCACCCACGGCGGCAGCGCCGCGGCGCACGCTGCGCTCGCCCAATGCCATCCTGCGCGAGCGCTGGCGCGCCTGGTGGTGGTCGCGCGTGCCGCCCGCCAATACGCTGACGCTCACGCAGCGCAACGTCTACATCCTCCCGACCGGTGCGGGCTGGATGTTGGCGCTCACCCTGTTCCTGTTGCTGATCGGATCGATCAACTTCCAGCTCAACCTGGGCTACCTGCTGACCTTTCTGCTGGTGGGCTGCGTCGCCGTGAGCATCTATGTGTGCCACTCGACGTTGCGCGGTCTGCACCTGCACCTCGCCGATCCCGCGCCGCAGTTTCTGGGCAGCGGCAGCCCGCTCGAAATCACGCTCACCAGCGCGCGCAAGCAACCCCGTTACGCCATTGGGCTGACCGTGTACGGCAGCACCAACTGGGTCTGGGCCGACGTGCCCGCTGCGGGTTCGGCGGTCGTGCATGTCACCTTCCAACCCGCCTCGCGCGGCCTGCACACCGTGCCTACCCTCAAGGCCGAAACCCGTTACCCACTGGGCACCTTCCGCGTCTGGACCATCTGGCGACCGGCCGCGCAAGTGCTGGTGTATCCGCAGCCTGAAAAGCCCGCTCCGCAGCTCCCCGCCGGCGAACCGCGCTCGCAAGGTGCGGGCAGCGCGTCTGCGCGCGGCGTGGGTGAATTCGACGGAGTGCGCGCCTACCAACGCGGCGACCCGCTGAAATTGGTGATCTGGAAAAAGGCTGCCAAGTCCTTTGCGGCCGGCACCGACGATCTGGTGAGCCGCGACTCGCAGCAGTCCCAGCAACAGGAGTTGTGGTTCGACCTGGCGGCCACCGGCCTGCACGAACGCGAAGCGCGCATCTCTCGCCTGACCTCATGGGTGCTGCAGGCCGACCGCCTCGGGCTCGACTACGGCCTGCGCCTGAGCGGTCGCGAGATCCCCCCCAATAGTGGTGCCGCGCACCGTCACCGCTGCCTGGAGGCCCTGGCACTGTGCTGAATTCCTCGATTGCCGATTCGGGCAACCACCCGTCCCTCTTCTCGCGCTTGAAACAGCGCCTCGCCTCGCTGCCCCGCGAGACGCGCGACAACCTCTGGATCCTGCTGGTGGTCGGCTGGGTCATCTCGCCGCTGACGCCGCACGTGCCCGTCTGGACCATGCCGTTTGCCTACGGGCTGCTGCTCTGGCGCGGCTGGCTGGCCTGGGCGCAGAAGCCGCTTCCCAACCCCTGGATCAAGGCCGGGCTGCTGGTGGTCGCCATCGCGCTCACGGTGCTGTCGCACCGCACGATCGTCGGTCGCGACGCCGGGGTCACGCTGATCATCATGCTGCTGGTGCTCAAGACGCTCGAGCTGCGCGCGCGGCGCGATGCGATGGTGATCTTCTTTCTCGGCTTCTTCACCCTGCTCGCCAACTTCTTCTTCTCACAGTCGCTGTTGGTGGCCATGGTCATGCTGCTCGGCCTGCTGGGCCTGCTGACCGCGCTGATCAACGCGAACATGCCGGTGGGCAAGCCGCCGCTGTCTCAGAGCATGCGCACGGCGGCCTGGATGTCGCTGCTGGGTGCGCCGATCATGCTGGTGCTGTTCATGCTGTTTCCGCGCATGGCGCCGCTCTGGGGCGTACCGGGCAACGAGATGGCCGGGCGCAGTGGACTGTCCGGCGAAATGAAGATTGGCAACATCGCCTCGCTGGTGCTGGACGACAGCGTGGCCATGCGCATCCGCTTCGACACGCCCGGTGGCCGCGCGCCCGAGCAGCGCCATCTGTACTTCCGTGGCCCGGTGATGGCGTACTTCACCGGCGACGAATGGCTTGCCGCCAACACCTACGATGCCCGCGCCGACAGCAACGGCCTGCCGAGTTCGGCGCAGTTGCGCGTCAACGGCGAACCGCTCAAGTACGAGGTCACCATGGAGGCCAGCAACCGCCCGTGGTTGCTGATGCTGGATGCCGCCAAGGATGCGCCGGTTCTGCCTCAGGACATGCGCGCCCGCATGACGCCGACGCTGCAATGGGTGGTCAATCGCCCCATCCAGGGCGTGATGCGCTACAGCGCGCAAAGCTACATCGACTTCCAAAGCGGCCCCACCGAGCGCTCCCGTGATCTCAAGCCCTATCTGCAATTGCCGCAGGGCTTCAACCCGCGCACGCTCGCACTGGCCAAGCAGATGCTGGCCGATCCGCAATTGCAGGGCAAGAACCACATGGCCTTTGTGACCGCGGCGCTCAACCGCCTGCGCACCGAAGGCTATTCGTACACCCTGGAGCCGGGCCTCTACGGCACCCATTCCGCCGATGAATTCTGGTTCGACAACAAGGCCGGATTCTGCGAACACATTGCCTCGGCGTTCGTGATTCTGATGCGCGGACTCGATATTCCGGCGCGCATCGTCACCGGATATCAGGGCGGGGAAATCAACGGCTTCGACGGCTACTGGACCGTGCGCCAGAGCGATGCCCACGCCTGGGCCGAGGTGTGGCTCGAAGACCGCGGCTGGACGCGTGTCGACCCGACGGGTGCCGTCATGCCCTCGCGCGTCGGTCAATTCCAGCGTCTGCAGACACCCCGCGGCGCTTTCGGCACGGCGATGGATACCGTCATCAGCCCGAGCATGCTGTCGCAGATGCGGGCCGTCTGGGAGGCGGCCAACAACCGCTGGAACCAGTGGGTGCTGAACTACACGCAGGAGCGCCAACTCGATCTGCTGCGCGCCCTGGGCGTGCAGTCGCCGAGCTGGCAGGATCTCACGCGATTGCTGGGCATCATTGCCGGTGTGGTGGCGATGCTGGGCGTCGCCTGGTCGCTCTGGGAGAAGAAGCACCAGGACCCATGGCAGCGCATGCTGTCCGCGACGCGCCAGCGGTTGCAGAAGGCCGGACTGGAGCTGCCGCCACACCTGCCTCCGCGCAGCATGGCGCAGCAGATCACAATGCATTTTGGCGAGGCCGGGCAACCCATTCAGCAATGGCTGCTGCGCGTGGATCAGGCCCGCTATGCCCCCCACCCGGACACGGCAATGCGCGAATTGCAGCGCGAGTTTCAGCGCCTGCAGTGGCCCGCACAAGTCGCAGAGGCGAAGCCCTCCTCCACCGCCTCGGTGAAAGCGCCTGCATGAGGCGTTGACCATGAACCGCAAGCGTGTCATCTTGATCGTGCTGGTACTCGCCATGCTGATGGCGGCGATCATCGCAGCGCTTGTGGTTCGGTCAGCGCGCAGACCCGCGCCCGCGCCGCAATCCGACGCTGCCAGCGCCCCAGCGCCGGCCTACGGACAACGTGCCGATGTCGTGCACTTTGCCAATGACATCGCCAGCCGCAACCAGATTCCCGCCGAGTGGGTGCTGCGCACGCTGTCATCGGCGCGCCAGATGACGCAGATCCAAACCTTGGCGCTGCCCCCCGCTTCCAGTCAGCAAAAGAAAAACTGGACCGCCTACCGAGCCCGCTTTGTAGAACCCCAACGCATTCGCGCAGGCCTGCAATTCTGGAGCGACAACGCCGATGCGCTGCAGCGCGCCGAGGCCCAATACGGCGTACCCGCGAGCATCATCGTCGGCGTGATCGGCATGGAGACCTTGTACGGCAAGCAAATGGGCAACTTCCGCGTGCTGGATGCGCTGGCCACGCTGGCCTTCGATTTTCCGAAGGACCATCCGCGGGCCGAACAGCGCAAGCAGTATTTCCTGGGCGAGCTGGAACAGTTTCTGGTTCAGACCCACAAGACCGACATCGCGCCCTCCACGCTGCGCGGCAGCTACTCGGGGGACATGGGTCTGCCGCAATTCATGCCCTCCAGCTGGGCCGAATACGGCGTCGATGGGGATGGCGACGGAAAGGTGAACTTATGGAGCGCCGCAGATGCCTCGGCATCGGTGGCCAACTATCTGCAGGGCCACGGCTGGATCGCCGGCCTGCCCGCGTTTTTTGAGGTGTCGATCCACAGCCCGCCCGATCAATGGAGCGTGCTGCTGAACGCGGGAATCAAGCCAAGCCTCACGCTCGAGGAGATGCGCCTGCGAGGTGTGGAGGTTCCCGCATTCAACGCCAACCCGGCGACCTTGCTGTCGCTGGTCGAATTGGAAAACGGCGAGTCGAAGGCCCTCCAGATTGCGGGCACCAACAACTTCGCCGCACTCACCCGCTACAACCCGTCGCGCTACTACGCGCTTGCCGTCATTCAGCTGGCGAGCGAAATCCAGAAGGCCCGCGACGCAGCGCGTTGATCAGGGCCGCACCATCTTGCACGTGGTCGGCTGCTGCGCCTTGTCGGCCGCGATCTCGCGAATCACGCGAAAGCCGTAGCCCGAGCCCTCCACATCGAACTTCACGCCGGGCGTGCCCTGGCGGTCCATGC
>CALMCS010000685.1 GCA_937862875.1 uncultured Comamonadaceae bacterium | reverse complement strand
TCGCCCACCAGGTGGCGCAGCACATGCACGCCGTGTTGGCCGCGCAGGCGCTGTACCAGCCATTCGCTCAACTCACCGCCGCTTTCGCGGGCCTGTGCGGCCAGTTCCTCCGCCACCCGGTCCAGTGGATCGAAATAGTTGCGGTGCGCGAAGAAGAAATCGCGCACGGCTTCGAACGGCATCGGTTGCACGGGCGTGAACGCATCGGGCAGGCCGCGGCCATCGCCCAGGTGCGCGGCAATCGATTCCAACTGCTCGGTGTTGGCCTGGTGGCGCTCATGAAACGCCAACAGCACGCGCGCCACATGCGGCAGCTTGGCGGCCACTTCGCGCAGCTCGGGCAACGGCACCAGCCCCGCGGTTTGCGGATTGGAAGACACGGCATCCCGCAAGCGCGCCAGCAGCCGCGCCTCTTCGTCTTCCGAAAACTGCTGAATGTCGACACCCAGCACCTTGTGGATCTTGAGCAGCACCGCCACGGTCAGCGGGCGCTGATCCTGCTCGATCTGGTTGAGATAACTCGGCGACAGTTCCAGCGCCTGGGCAAGCGCCACCTGCGACATGCCGCGCTCCGCTCGCAGCGTGCGCAAGCGCACGCCCATGAATGTTTTGGCCATCAATGCAATCGTGAAGAAATCGAAATGGGAAATGGCAATCGCTCGAATATTGAAATTCGCAAACTTCGCAAAATCAAACAATTGACTTCGCAAACATTCACATTTTCAGTACTGGATGCGCATTTCCGATCTGCGTACATTGCGAATGTATCGCAATTTTCAAATCAGGATCGCATATGAATTCCGTTGTCGACCGACTCACCGCCACCACCACCGCCGCGTTCAAACCGAAGAAGTCTGTTGCCCTCTCCGGCGTTACCGCTGGCAATACCGCGCTGTGCACGGTCGGCAAAACGGGCAACGATCTGCACTACCGTGGCTACGACATTCTGGACATGGCCGAGGTCTGCGAATTCGAGGAAATCGCCCACCTGCTGGTGCACGGCAAGCTGCCCACGCGTGCCGAACTCGCCGCCTACAAGGCCAAGCTCAAGGCACTGCGCGGTCTGCCGCAAAGCGTGAAGTTGGCGCTCGAGCAACTGCCGGCCAACAGCCATCCCATGGATGTGATGCGCACCGGCGTCTCGGTACTCGGCTGCGCGCTGCCCGAAAAGGAAGAGCACCCACTGCCCGGTGCGCGCGACATCGCCGATCGCTTGATGGCATCGCTCGGCTCCATGCTGCTGTACTGGTATCACTTCAGCACCAACGGCAAACGCATCGAGGTGGAGACCGACGACGACTCGATTGGCGCGCACTTTCTGCACCTGCTACACGGCAAGAAGCCGTGCGCGAGCTGGGAGCGCGCAATGCACACCTCGCTCAACCTCTATGCCGAGCACGAGTTCAACGCATCCACCTTCACCGCACGCGTCGTGGCCGGCACCGGCAGCGACATGTACTCGGCCATCACGGGTGCCATCGGTGCGCTGCGCGGACCCAAGCATGGCGGTGCGAATGAGGTGGCCTACGAAATTCAAAGCCGCTACCAATCCGCAGACGAAGGCGAGGCCGACATTCGCAGGCGCGTGGACAACAAGGAGGTGGTGATTGGCTTTGGCCACCCCGTCTACACCGTGAGCGACCCGCGCAACGTGGTGATCAAGGGCGTGGCCAGGCAGCTCTCGGGCGAAGCCGGATCGACCAAGCTCTTCGACATCGCCGAGCGCCTGGAATCGGTGATGTGGGACGTGAAAAAGATGTTCCCCAACCTCGACTGGTTCAGCGCCGTGAGCTATCACATGATGGGCGTGCCCACCGCCATGTTCACACCGCTCTTCGTGATTGCGCGCACCAGCGGCTGGGCGGCGCACATCATCGAGCAGCGCCAGGACAACAAGATCATTCGCCCAAGCGCCAACTATGTGGGGCCGGACGACCAGTCCTTCGTCCCCATCGAGGCGCGCCGATGAGCCTTGCCAACGATTGCGAAACCCTGCAGCCACTACAACCGCTGCAGCCCTACTCGCTCTCCATGGCGATTGCCCGCAAGCTGCGCGAGCGCATTCTCATGCACCAACTGCCTCCGGGCAGTGACGTGAATGACGGAGCACTCGCACAGGAGTTTGGCGTCAGCCGCACTCCCGTGCGCGAAGCGCTCAAGCTGCTGTGTCACGAAGGTCTGCTCACCGCCCATGTGCGGCGCGGCATGACCGTGACGGTGCTGAGCGACCCGCAGGTGCGGGAGGCGCAGGAGCTGTGCACGCTGCTCGCCACGCATCTGCAACGGCGAGGTGCGCAGCCAGGCGATCCCGCGCGCTCCAGTGAACTCACCGATCAGCTGTTTCATCTGGCCCAATCGCGGCTGAAACTCGCGTTCGGACCCGATCCGGCGCAATGGTGCATGGACACGCCCAGCCTCAGCCATGATCAGGCATGCATCAGCGCTGAAACAGCCTTGAAACGCAGGCAACTCCCTGCTGGGAACCAACCGTCGGGAAGCCTATAGGCGCGTGCATTCAGCGGTACGGGGTATTCACTTAGACGCCTTGGCATGTCACTTGCTCACAGTCCATTGGGTGCATAAAGCACTCACTTTCGCGCGACTGCAAAACCACCCACTACAGAGCAGGAGACCTTTTCATGACGCTTAACCGCCGCCACTTCTCAGCAGCCCTCGCCGGCATGTCGCTTCCCCTTTCCTGGGGAGCGAACGCCGCCGATGCCTTCCCCAACAAGCCGCTGAAAATCATCTGCCCGTTTGCCCCCGGCGGAGGTTCGGACTTCATCGCCCGCGTCGCGGCCGGCATTCTCGGTGAAAAACTCGGCCAGTCCGCCATCGTCGACAACCGTCCGGGCGCTGGCGGCACGCTCGGTACCGAAGTGGCGCTGCGCTCGCCGGGCGACGGCTACACGCTGCTGCTGGTCGCCGGCAGCTATACCGTGAACCCCTCGCTGTACAAGCTCCGCTTCGACCCCATCGGCGACATGACGCCGGTGATTCAGCTCTCCAAGGGCGCGTACGTGCTGTGCATCAACCCGCAAAAGCTGCCGGTGAAGAACCTCAAGGAACTGATCGAGTACGGCAAGAAGAACCCCGGCAAGATCAACTACGCCTCGGCCGGCAACGGCAGCCACCTGCACATCACCACGGCCTACATGTTCGGCATGGCCGGCGTCCAGGCCACGCACGTTCCCTACAAGGGCACGGGCCCCGCGGTCACCGACCTGCTGGCGGGCAACGTCGACATGCTGATTGCCGGAACCGAGGCGCTGATGCAGCACGTCAAATCCGGCAAGCTGCGCGCGATCGCCGTCACAACCGACAAACGCCTGACCGCCTACCCCGACATCCCGAGCATTGCCGAAGCCGGCGTGCCCGGTTACGACGTGGTCGCATGGCACGGCCTGATCGCCCCCAAGGGCGTGCCACCCGCCATCATCAAAACCCTCAACGACTCGCTCAACGCGGGACTCTCGTCCAAGGAGATCGTGGCCAAGCTCGAACCTACGGGCGTGTCACCCGCAGGCGGCACACCGCAGCAATTCGGCGATCTGATCAAGGCAGAAATCCCGCGCTACGCCAAGGTCGTGAAGGACAACGATATCCGGTCGGAGTAACGCAATTCACTCTGAAGGTCACTCCCCGCCATCCGCGAATCGGCGAATGGCGGGTTTCGGTGGCTTGCCCACCCACAGCGGTTACGCGTGTGCTTAGGCGCTGACCGCTGTCTCGGTTTCTTCCGCCACATCGCCTTCCGGCACCGACTCCTCTTCCACGTCAACCGGCTTGCCCATACGCACCGAGCGCGACTCCACGTGAATGCTGGCCACCGGCGCATCGATGGTGGTGGGATGAATGTCCAGGTCTGTCAGGGCCTCGATCAGCTCCGCCACCACCTGCTCCTTGTGCAGCACGAAGGTAGACGCAAAGCTGCGCCAGAACTTCCAACCCGCGCGCTCCAGAATGCGCTGACGGCGCATGTCGTTGTCCCACTGCTCCGGGCCGTGGTACATGTCGCCGTCGCACTCGATGGCCAGACGGCCATCGTTATCGCCCTCCACCACCATATCGATGCGGTAGGCGCCCACGGGCACCTGCGGAATCACGCGGTAGCCCTTTTCGGTGAGGATGTCATAGACCTCCCGCTCGAAACCGGACTCGCACTTGCTGCGGTTGGTGCTCAGGTCATGCTCGTTCTGCAGGAACGGCGCCTGAAAGTGCTGAATCAGCTTGGCGCGCAACACGTCGGCCTGACTCAACTCCTCGGCGCGAATGCTGCGCACCAGGTACATCCGGTCGCGGGCCCGTGACGCTGCCACGTTGAAGCGCTGCGCCGTCGCCGTCTGGGTCTGCGCGTGCGCGTTGCCGGGCGCGGCGATCATCGACAGGAACATGATGTCGCGCTCCTTGCCCTGGAAGGTCCGCGCATCGCCGCAGGTGATCTTGAACTGCGTCACCAGCTTCTCGCCCAGTTCCTCGTTGAGCATCTGCATGATGCGCAAGGCCTGCTCGCTGCCGATCAGTGACACGACACCAATGGTGCGCCCCGCCATGGCAGGGTTGGCCACGATCTCCTTGATCTCCCGGACGATGAATTGCGCCTCGGGCAGGTTGACTTCCTTGTTGCGGAAACCATCCTCGACGTAGACGTCGACCAGGGGCGGATCCAGACGTTCGGAGCGCGCCGGCATGCGCAGGGGCTTGAGCTCGTGCTTGTAGAACTCGCGCTTGGAGTATTCGATGATCGGCGTGACGCAGCGGAAGTGCTCGCGCAGCATCACGGCGCTGTTGGCAAACACCACCTTGAACAGGTCGTACATCGACCGGTCGGGCGTCATCTGCGGACGGAAAATGTCCACCTGGCTGTACAGGAAACGGCTGACCAGATTCTTGATCTTCGCTTCCTCCAGACCCACACCGTCGGGCGACACCTGCTGATCGTCCCCCACCACCAGAATCTTCTTGGCGCGCAGGATGGCCGGCAGCGCGGTCAGGTCCGACTGCGAGGCCTCGTCAATGATCACCAGATCGAAGGAACCCAACTGCGCGGGCAGCGACTCCGAGATCCGGTAGTGCGGCATGATCCAGCAAGGAATGGCCTTGTTGGCACGCTCCGACGCCTGACGCGCATCCTGGCGAAAACGCCCAGTGCGGATACCGGTCCCCTTACCGATCTTCTTGATGGCCGTGCGATAGGCCTCCAGAGCCGATCGAACGTCCGGCGTGGCGGCCTCCGCGAGTTTCAGCCAGGTGCGTGTGCTGATCGCCTGTTGGTAGAGCTTGGAGAGATCGGCTTCCTGCTCGCCGCGCTGCCTCGACAAGCGCTTGAGTTCCTGACGGCCATCGGTCTGGTCCACGAAGTGGATCAGGCGGCAGATGCGCCATACCGTCGACCAGTTGTCCGGCAGCAGTGGGTCCACCGTACCGGCAAAGACCTCATGCTCGAGCCGGGTCGCCCAGTTCGTGGCACCGCTGGCGCGGATCAGGTCGGTCGTGGCCTTGATTGCGTTCAGCTCGGAAGACAAGGCGTGCAGTCGGCGCAGCTCCTGCAAGTGCTGCGACCACAGCTGCTGCAGTTGCTCGCCAGAGATCGTTGCGGACCCCAGAGCACCGGTCAGAAAGTTGCGGATCTGCTGCGTGATCTCGCCTTCGCAGCCGTTCAATGCGTCGAGCATTTCCTCTTTGACGCGCCAGGTCTCGGCCAGGCGATGCTGGGTCAGATGCTGCGACAGAATGGCCGAGGCGGCCTCCACCATGTCCTCGCTCATGGGCGTCTGCCCGGCCTTCTGCCAGGTGGGGATCAAGCCCTTCACCTGGTGGCTGACCGCATGGTCCATGGCCATATGTTTCTGCAGCTGCGCCACCAGCTCGAGTGCATCACCCGCCTTCACCAAGGCGGATACCTTCGACTCCAGCACCGGCAGCGAGATCTCGTTGGCCAGGGTATTCCACCGAATCACCAGCACCCGCGCCTGCTTGGCATAGTCGAGGAAGGCCTTGACATGCTGCCACTCCGCCTCACTCGCCGGTTTGACACCCACGACCGAGATGGCTTCCAGGACCTTCTTCTCGCTCGACTTGCCGAACAGCCCCGCGAGACCAAACGGCTTTCTGCCCTCGGACAGGTTCTCCACGGCGTCGTAGATTTCCGCATTCGTGTCTACACCGTCCGGAACGCTGACGGGTCGGGCCAGGAATTGCTTGCGCTTTTCCAGCGCCGCCAGAACATCGTCGCGCAGCGCAAAGAAGAGATCGAGAATCTCGGACTTCTCGTGCTTGCGCAGGTACAGCTGCAGGCTGGCGACCCAGGGCTGAAAGACCTCGCCAATCGCATGCGACAACTCGCGCAGCGTGGCCAAGCTCCCCAAGGCTTCGGTGGCCAGCGGGATGGCATTGTGCAGATCGGACAGGCGAGGAATCTGCCCGCTGGCCTCCTGCGCCTTGAGCTCGGCCAACTGGCGCAGGTCGGTGTGGACCTGCAGCAGGCGTCCGGTGGCCGGAAAGGCGTTCACCACGGGCAACGGTTTGCCCAGATAGACCAGGTCCGCGCCGACGGCCTGCCGCGCAGCACGCAGAGACACGATCGAATCGTTATGGAACTGCGGCTTGTGGCTCGGAGCAATCGTCAAGGTATCGGGAAACCAATCACAGTTCTCGCGGTTGCGCGCCACTTCCTCGGCCACCTCGACGGGGCTCAACGACTCTCCGTCGAGATCGATCTTGTCCAGGTTCAAGCGCGCCCATTTGGCGATGTCGTAGTCGATCTTGGCCAGACTCGCATGGGTTGCGTCGATTTGACCCGCGATGCTCTCGATCTCGCGGCCGGACGCCACGCGGTCGATGCGCGTGACTTCCGCGGCAATCTTGCTGATGGCAAAGTCGAATTGCCTCATGCCGTCGGCTTCGCTGCTCAGTAGGCTGACCGCCAACGGGCGAATCGACTCGGGCAATTTCTCCTGCAGCACCGCCAGTGCCGGGTCCTTCATCGACGTCACCAACACCCGTTTTCCGGACGCCAGATAGTGGCAGATGACGTTGGCAATGGTGTGCGTCTTGCCGGTGCCGGGAGGCCCCTGAACCACTACACCATCATGCATCTCCAACATCTGAATGATCTGGACCTGCTCGTCGTTGTAGGCTTTGGGAAAGTACAACTCGGATGACTTCTTGGACGAGTTGCCGTTGCCAGACACGGCAGACAAGCCGCGAAAGGCAGGCAGCTCGATATCCGTGTTTTCCGTAGCCGGGTCCAGAAACAAGGCCTGCAGTGCCCCGGGCAACACCTCGGGTGCCTCGCCACTGGCCATCGCCGTCTCGAACCGCGCCAAGTCCTGCACCATCAGATTGCTCGCGCGGGGACGCGCCAGCAGCACCCAGGTATCGGTCACGCACAGGTTGTCATTGGCTTTGGGCAAACTGCGGTCGCCAGCGCCGATTTGATCGGGCCAGTAAACACCCAGGCCATCGAGCATCGAGGCCGCCGAACGCAGCAGTGGCTCGTAGGTGCTGGGATCGGCCGGATTCATGATCGGCTGGGCTTCCAAAAACTTCTTGCCCACCACCTCTAACTTGGCTACGCCCAGATTGTCCTGCGCCGCGTAGATGTCCAGCTCCAGGCGCGTGTCCTGGCTGCCCGGTCGGATCTCCAGCGCCATGGTCTTGTCGTCCAGCGTCAATTCCACCGTCTGCGTCATCAGCGGGTAAATCACCGTCGCCGCATCGGTCTTCTGAAGCGCAACACCTACGCCCCACACGAACTCGAGCGCCGTATCCACCAGGTTGCCCTGCAGCTTCTGGGACAGCATGAACAGCTCCGAGTAGAAGGCAATGCTCTTGCGCACCGCCTTCTCCTTCTCGGCCCAGGGCTTCCACTGGGTGCTCAGATAACTCTTCAGTAACGCCTTGAGCGCAGGCGCAAACTCCAGGGCCAGTTGCTCCTCGTATTCCTCCAAGGTCACTCGCACCACGACCACCACCGCCAGCGCAGTGGAGTTGGTCGCCAACGGGTCATCCTCCGTCAGATCGACGGGATCCGCGGCCGACCACAGTCCGCCGTCAATCAGCTGCTGCTCGGTCAGAACCGGCTTGAGCGTGGGCTCCTTGGCTGGATTGCGACTGAGCTCGAGCCAGGCGGCGAGGTGCTTGTCCGCAGGCACCGGCGGCTCGCTCTCGTGCAGACGCTCGACGCGCATCCACACGTCGTCGTCATCCTCAGCATTGCCATCACCGCTGACCAGATGCACGGAGACACCCGGCAGTCCCATGATCCGGTCCTCCAGACAGGAAAAATCCTTGTGCTGGCTAATGTTCGACACGGGGGTCTTCTTGAGCAACGCCGTCTGCTTGGCGTACTCGATCAAAGCTGACAGCCGTTCATGCTGCAAATTCATTACGGCTCCTTAATCCACTATCACTGCGAGTGCCACCAGCACCGCAAAAACCAACAGAATCCAATTTTTCGGGACTCATCTCTGATGCATTCATTCAATGCACGGATGTTAGCAACTGCAGCACCCTCATCCTCGAAGATTCGGCCAGAAAAATGGCCCTTCACAGGACCTTTTTCGGTCGATGTCGCGAGATGGCGCGCGACTGCAGTCGGCCAAACCAACGCATGGATGCATCCGACCCTTTCGAGGGATGTCAAAGCGCTGTTTTGAAGTGACCGCAACCAACCGCAGCGGGACGGTCAGGGCCACCTCGGCCAACACACAAATGTCGCCCGCCCCGTCAAATTCCACCAATCATAGGGAATGTACTCCCCTGTCCTACCCCCAGATTCACCTGTTTAAGGGATAGACAACTATTTCAAATCATCTGTGTAATCAAATG
>CALMCS010000684.1 GCA_937862875.1 uncultured Comamonadaceae bacterium | reverse complement strand
AAGCTATGCATTGACGGCACTCCAATCACCATGGTCCGCAGCTCACGCTGCGCCCCCGCGATGAGCGCGGCTCTTTCTCTCGTCTGGATGTTTTGGCATCTGTGCCTGTTGTGAACGGCAAGGTGTTCTCGCCTTTGCTTGCGTCATGCGACGAAGGCAATAGGTCGATAAGCCCTTGCAGGGCCGGGCTGGCCTCACCTGACCACACCAAGTGCGTGTAGTTGACCCGTAGCCGCAAGGGCAGAGGATGGCGTTGCACCGCGCTTCCCAGCACAGCGTGATCGAGCATTTCCGCAGGCACGATGGCCACACCCGTGCCGCCAGCGACGCAGGCCACAATGGCGTGGTAGGAGCCCAAATCCAGCACCCGCCCCGGTGAAATGCCTCCCTCGGCCAGCCATTCATGGAGACGGCGACGGTAGGAGCAGCCGTGCGGAAAGACCACCAGTGTGCGGCCGCCCAAGTCAGCCGGGCGTTGCAACGCCGGAGAACCTTTGGCGGTGATGAGGACCAGTTCCTCCTCGAAAGCCGGCCGCGAAGAGAGGCTCCCCTTCTCGAAGGGCTCCGACACGAAAGCGGCCTCGACCTCGAAGTGCTCCAACCGGCGCAGCAAAGTGCCGGTCGTACCGGTCTGCAGTTCGACAGAAACCTCCGGGTGCTTCGCGTGGAACGCAGAAAGTACAGGCGGGAGCCGGGCGCCTGCCGCGCTTTCCAACGACCCCAACCTCAGCACTCCACGCACGGTGCCGCTGCACAGTTCCTGCTCGGCCAGATCGGCCATCTGCAGCAGCCGCTCGGCGTGGCCCAGCAGAGTGCGGCCGGCATCGGTCAGCACCAGGCCCCGACCCTGGCGCTTGAACAGCGTGACACCCAGGCGCGCCTCGAACTGCTTGATCCGGGTGGTGACGTTGGAAGGAACGCGGTGGAGCTGGCTGGCCGCCCGAGTCACCCCGCCTTCCCTGACCACGCAGCGAAAAATGTCCAGGTCTTCGAGATTCATCATTCTCATTTTGAGAAGTTTACTTCTCAATAATTCAGTATTCAACGCACTATTGGGGGTGTCCAATACGGCCCACGATGGACACTCCACCTTCCGATACCGTTCAGCCCGACCGCATGCACTGGCTCATCGTCAGCAGCGGCATCGTTGCGCTGGCGGTTGCCATGGGTATCGGCCGTTTCGCCTTCACGCCGCTGATGCCGCTGATGCTGCGCGACGGCACCCTCACGGTGGCCGCAGGCGCGGAATGGGCGGCTGCAAACTACATCGGCTACTTGCTCGGGGCGCTGACCGCAGCCTGGTTCTCACGCAATCCACGACGCGGTCTGCAGCTGGCACTGGTCGGTGTCGCGCTGACAACCTTGGCCATCGCAGGGACCGGCCACGGTTCGCCCCCTTGGATGGGCGCGCTGCTGCGCGGCGCCGCGGGTGTGTTCAGTGCCTGGGCGCTGGTTTGCACGAGCGGTTGGGGCCTGGCGGAGCTGGCCCGGCGACAGGCACCGCAACTCGGCGCCTGGATCTACGTCGGCGTGGGCCTTGGCATTGCGCTGGCAGGCACGCTCGCATGGCTCGGTGGGCCGCAGCCGGCCCAATGGCTGTGGCTGGAGATGGGGCTGCTCGCCGCAGGCGGCGCGCTATTTGTGGGATGGAAGTTGCAGCAGCACGCAGCCACGGCTGGGACTGCAGCTGCGGCGCCCCCGCCAGCACCGTCCCCAAGAACCGCTACCCATGGGAATCTGCCTCTCGTGCTGTGCTACGGCACCTTTGGTTTCGGCTACATCGTGCCGGCGACCTTCCTGCCCGCTATGGCGCGGCAGCAGGTTGCCGACCCGCTGGTGTTCGGCCTCACCTGGCCTCTGTTCGGGCTCGCGGCGGCCCTGTCTGTCATGGCGGCTGCGCGCTACCTCTCGGCTTGGCCGCGCAGGCGCGTCTGGGCGCTGGCGCAAGGAACGATGGCGCTGGGCACGGCCCTGCCGCTGGCGACGCCGTCGCTGTGGGCGTTGGCCGCCAGCGCCGTGCTCGTGGGCGGCACGTTCATGGTCGCGACGATGGCCGGCCTGCAGCTGGCGCGCGAGCGGCTACCGAACAACCCGACGCCGCTGCTGTCCCGCATGACGGTCGCCTTTGCAGCCGGCCAGATCCTGGGGCCGCTTCTGGTGCGTGCAATCGGCCCTGGCCTCGTCGCTGGCTGGGACGCGCTGGCGTGGGCCAACGCCGCAGCCACGGTGCTGCTGATAGTTTCAGCCGCCTGGCTGTGGCGAGACAGCAATCCTCCTCCCTCAACCCTGACCAAGCACTTGCCATGAAAGTTGTTCCCTCGATGACATCCCCCCGGGCCTTTCCCGAAGCAGGCCAGCCTGAGCGCCTGGGGCCGCCGGCGACCCTGGACGCGGCGCAGCAGGATGCAGCCGACGAGCTGATCAACGGACCCCGCCGTGGCGTGTATGGCCCTTTCCGCCCGCTGCTACATCGCCCGCCGCTGCTGCGTGCAGTGGCCAAGGTGGGTGAAACTTTGCGCTACGAAGGCACGCTCGACGCCGCGCTGCGCGAATGGACGATCTGCGTCGTTGCGCGTGAACTCTCCAACGCCTTCGAGTGGGACATGCACCTGCCGCTCGCTGCAGCCGCCGGGGTCCCGGCAGCGGCGCTGGCTGCACTGGACGCCGGCGAGCCTTCGCCGTCCGACCTGCGTGCCGACCTCGTGCTGGCGCGCACGGTTGCCAGTGAGCTCCTCAGCCGGCACCGCCTGAGCGAAGAAACCTGGAATGAGGGGCGAAGGGTATGGGGCGAATCGATGCTGGTTGAAGTGCTCACGCTGGTCGGCTACTTCGCCATGGTGTGCTGGCTGATGAATGTGGCCCGCACACCAGGGCCGACGGCCTGAGCTGAGGATGGGAGGGCTCGGGTCCGTGGCTCGACCCTGTCCCAAAGACTGCTTTTGTACGAGGCCGAGGACTCCTCAGGGTCGCGAGGAGAAACTGATCCGGCTGACTGGCGTTCATCAAAACGCTCGCCCTCACGTTCCCTACACCCTCACCACCCTCCGAAACTCCGCCGGCGACTGCCCTGTCCACCCCCGAAACGCCCGGATAAAACTCTTCTCGTTCACAAACCCCGCCGCCTCGGCCACCTGCTTGATGGGGCGCTGGGTGCGGTGCAGCAGCTCCACCGCGCGGGTGCGGCGCACGTCGTCCTTCAGGCCCT
>CALMCS010000683.1 GCA_937862875.1 uncultured Comamonadaceae bacterium | reverse complement strand
GGGTCGCGCAAGCGGCGCTTGAAGATCTTGCCGCTGTCCTCGCGCGGCAGCGATTCGTGGAAGTCGATCCGCTTGGGCACCTTGAACTTCGCGAGACGTTCGAGAAGATAGGACCGGATCTCCTCCGGCGTGACTTGCGACTCGGGCATGCGTTCGACAGCGGCAGCGAGCGATTCGCCGAAGTCGTCGTCGGGAATGCCGAACACGGCGCAGTCCTTCACGCCAGGGCACTGGGTCAGCACCATCTCTATCTCGGCCGGATAGATGTTGGTGCCGCCGAAGATCACCATGTCCGAACGGCGGTCACAGAGATAGAGCCGGCCTTCCTTCATGTAGCCCACGTCGCCCAGGCTGATGAGGCCGTCGCGCTCCACGCTCTTTCGCTTCTCTTCGTGGTTGAGATAAGTGAAGTCGGCATACGCTGGCACGCGAACAAAGATCTCGCCGATCTCGCCTTCGGGCAGGCGATTTCCCTCCTCGTCATAGAAGGCCATGCGCGTGCCGGGCGTGGGCATGCCGACGCAACCGGGATGCTCCAGCCAGTCCTGCGGCGTGGCGAGCGTGGCGGTACCGACTTCAGTGCCGCCGTAGCCCTCGTAGACCACGGGACCCCACCAATCCATCAGATCCTTCTTCACCTCGCGCGGACACGGCGCGCCGGTGTGCGTCACCCATCGCAGCGAGCGCACGTCGTAGCGGTTGCGCACCTCCGGCGGCAGCTTGAGCATGCGCACGAACATCGTGGGCACCATCACCGCGTTGTCGATGCGGTGCTTCTCGATCAGCGCCAGCGTCTCTTCCGGATCGAACTTGGACTGCAGCACCAGCACGTCCGCCGTCATCAGCGCCTGACGGCCGTACCCGTTGGGCGACGCGTGGTAGAGCGGGCCGCACACCAGCGCACGCATGCCGGGCTTGAGCCCATACACGCTGGCGAACAACTCGACATAGGCCTTGCTTTCCTCGGGCGTGGCGGGCTGGCGCTTCACGCCCTTGGGATGGCCGGTGGTGCCGGAGGTGTAGATCATGGTCGCGCGGGCGCGGCGCGGCGGCGCCTGCAGCGGCTCGAAGCGCTCGGCCCATTCGCGCCAAACCGTGTCGCCCGGTAAGGGCCGTGCGAGTTCGGTCGAGACGCCGTAGCGCTGCTGGATTTCCGGCGGCGTCGGCACCACGAAGACGCGGATGCCCGCGGGCACGAGCGCGCGGATCGGGGCGAGAAGGTCGGCATGCGCGACCAGCACCTTCGGCTTCGCGTCTTCGAGCACGTAGATCACTTCTTCCGTGCGGCCGTGCCAGTTGAGCGGCACGCCATAGGCGCCGACCGCGGCGGCGGCCTGCTGTACTTCGAAGAAGGCGAAGTCGTTGCGCAGCAGCAGGGCGACGGTGTCGCCTTCGCTCACGCCGAGTTGCTCGAAGCCCGTGGCTGCCTGCTGCGCCACGCGCAGCACCTCGTCGCGCGTCACGCCGCGGCCGTCGAGGTAGATCATGGGGGTGATGCTCATCGGTGTAGGTCTCAAAGAAGGGCAGCCGCGAGACGCGCGGCATGGGCGTCGGCGTCGCCGAACATCTGGTCGAGCACGTGGATGCGCCGCAGGTAGTGCCCGACGGCGTATTCCTCTGTCATGCCGATGCCGCCGTGAAGCTGGATCGCGCCGAGCGCCACGTTGCGTGCGTTGCGGGCGACGGAGAGCTTCGCGCGATGCAGGTCGGGGGCACTGTCTTCCGCGCTGGCATCGTCTGCCGCAACAGCGGCGGCCATGGCCATGCTGCGCGCCATCTCGAGGCTGACCAGCATCTCGGACGCGCGATGGCGCAGCGCCTGGTTCTCGCCGATCAGGCGGCCGAACTGCTTGCGTGTGCGCAGGTAGTCCATCGCGAGATCGAAGGCGGCCTGGGCGGCGCCGCTCATGTCGGCGCACACGGCGGCGATGCCAGCGGCCACGGTGCCTTGGATGGCGAGACGCGTGCGAGTCGAATCTTCGGGGTTGGCCAACGGCTGCGCCGCTGCTTGCGTCAGCACCAGCTCGCCTGCTGCTGTGTCATCGACCAGGCGGAACTCGCGCAGCGCGACGCCTGCGTCCTTGGCGTCCACGAGGAACAGCGCGCACCCGTTCGCGTCAGCCGGTGCACCGGCGATGCGCGCGCTCACGACGAAGTACCGCGCCAGACCTCCGGCGGGCACGTTGGACTTGATGCCGTCGAGCTTCCAGCCGCCGTCCTTGCGTTCGGCACGCGTCTCCACCCACAGCGGCGCGTGACGGCCGGCGGGTTCGTCATGCGCCCAGGCCGACACGATCTCGCCGCTGGCCATGCCGGGCAGCAGTCGTGTCTGCATCGCCTCGTCGGCGCCGAGGCGCAGGGCGGTGCCTGCGAGCACCGCGCTCGCCAGGAACGGCTCCATCGAGAGCGAGCGGCCGAAGGCCTGCATCGCGGGCAGCAGGTCGCGCGCACCGCCACCGAAGCCGCCGAGTGCTTCTGGCACTGGCAACGCTGTCAGGCCCAGCTCGGCCAATCCAGCCCAGGTCTTTTCGTCATGCGCTGCGCCGGAGGCGGTGAGCGCACGGCGCTTCTCGAATCCATAGCGATCGGCCAGCAGGCGGGAAAGGCTCTCCGCGAGCGCCGCCTGATCCTCATTCAGTTCGAAATTCATGTTTGCCTTATCCGACGATGGCCTTGGCCAGGATGTCCTTCTGCACTTCGGTCGTGCCGCCGTAGATCGACGCTGCGCGCGAAAGGAAATAGCGCGGCGCAATCGGACCGTGCGTGACTTCGTCGGCGGAGCGGCGCTCCAGACCGCCCGGGCCGACGATGCGTGCGAGAAGCGCGTTGATCTCCTGCTGCAACTCGGTGCCCTTGAGCTTGAGTACCGACGCGAAGGCCGGCAGGCGCTTCTGCTCGCTGTCGGTGAGCAGGAAGCGCCAGTTGGTGATCTCCAGCGCGCGCGTCTCGGCCTCCAGCATGGCGATGTCTGCGCGCAGCTTGGGGTCGTCGAGCAGCGGCTTGCCGGCCTGTGTGTAGCGTCCGGCGAGTTCGCGCGCGTAGTCGAGCCGCTCGCGGCACAGGCCGACGTTGGCGATGCCCGTGCGTTCGTTCGACAGCAGGAACTTCGCGCAATCCCAGCCCTTGTTCTCCTGGCCGACCAGGTTGCCAACGGGCACGCGCACCTCGTCGAGGATCACCTGCCGGGTCGGCTGCGCGTTCCAGC
>CALMCS010000682.1 GCA_937862875.1 uncultured Comamonadaceae bacterium | reverse complement strand
CCTAGGACCCTATCTCGTCATTCGGGGGCCCAGTTCCTGGGCTCTGCTCGCTGCGGGCTTGGGTGTTGGGATACCGAAGTCAGAGTCCTTCTGGCTCGGTGATTCCTCTCCTTCTCCTTCTCCTTCTCCTTCACCATCCGCATCGCCATCACTTCCAGATCGGGCACTTGGCCTCTTCCTTTGTGGCCCAGACTTCGCTGGCGGGCATGGTTTGGAGGTGCTTGATGAAGTCGTGGGGGCCCTTGGCTTCCTGTGGCGATTTCACTTGCAGCAGGTACATGTCGTGGGCGTAGCGGCCGTTCGGTTGGATCGTGCCTTTGCCGAACATGTCGTTCAGTGGCTTGGCCTTGAGTTCGGCCATCACCTTGTCGGCGTCGAGTGTCTTGGCGCGCTCTACCGCCTGGAACCAGGCCATGGCGGAGGAGTAGTCCGATGCTTGCAACGAGGTCGGCATCTTCTTGGTTTTGGCGAAGAAGCGGTCCGTCCATTTGCGCGCTTCCGGCGTGCGGTCCCAGAACCAGCTGTCGGTGAACATCAGGCCCTGGGTCTGCTTCAGACCGAGCGCTTCGATCTCGTTGGCGAACACCATGAGCGCAACGGGTTTCATCTGCGGGATCAGGCCGAATTCCTTGGAGGCTTTCAGCGCATTCATGAAGTCGCCGCCCGCGTTGGCGAAGCCCAGAATCTGCGCCTTCGTGGCCTGTACCTGGATCAAATAGGATGAAAAATCGTTGGCGTGAAACGGCGCACGAATCGACTTGATCACCTGTCCGCCGCCATCTGTGACGACCTTGGTCACGTCGGCCTCGAGCGTATGTCCAAAGGTGTAGTCGGCGGTCAGCAGCGCCCAGGTCTTTCCGCCCTGGGCCAGTACCGCACGCCCCGTGCCGCGGGCAATGGCAGTGGTGTCCGAGTTGTAGTGCACCCAATACGGCGAGCAATTCGCGCCGGTGATGTTGGACGAGTACGCCCCGTTGATCAGCAACACCCGCTTCTTCTCGTTGGCCACCTGCCCCATGGCCAGCGCCGTGGCGGTGTTGGTGCCGGCGATGAGCAATTGCACATCCTGCGTATCCACCCATTCCCGCGCACGCGTGGACGCGATGTCGGCCTTGTTCTGATGGTCGGCGGTCAGCAACTCGATGGGCTTGCCCAGCAGCTTGCCACCCATGTCATCAATCGCCATCTGAATGGCAGCGACGCCGCCCTTGCCGTCGCCATCGGAATACTGACTCGACATGTCGGTGATGAAGCCGATACGCACCTTGTCCTGCGCGGACGCCACCGGCGCAAGGCCGACAGCCAGCAAAACGCCAAGCGCCGTCAGCGCAAAAAGTGGCTTGCGAGATTTCACCATGGGAGCCTTTGTGTTGGAGTAGAAATGGGCGAGCACCGCACGCAATCAATCGATCTATCAATCAATGGTTGCGGCGCTTGATGAAATCTGGATGCTAAAAAGAGACGCAGTGCCATCGCATCGGGGTAAACGCGGCATTCACGCAATTGAGAGCCGAAGAGGCCCAAGTCCTACAAGGCAAAGCAAGCCCAATAGATGCAACACAAGCAAAAAACGGGGAAGCGCAGCACCCCTGGACTTCGTCCCAGGTATCCAAACGCGATCACAGCAGTGAGCAGAGCCCAGGAACCAAGCCCCCGAATGACGAGATAGGGTCCTAGGCTAGGCGTCGATGGCGCAGACAGTAC
>CALMCS010000681.1 GCA_937862875.1 uncultured Comamonadaceae bacterium | reverse complement strand
CCCAAAACCAGCACGCCCCGCGCTATTTCGATGGTCTGCTGGCCCACGTCCAAGGCCTTTATGCACGCCTGGAACTGGGCTTCGGTTAGCCGTTTCTTCATGGATTGCACCCATATCATTGACTCCGCGCCTAGTTAAAAAAAGCTGGTGACAGCCAGCACCCATAAGACAAAGTTTAGCTAAACTTTGTCCACGAGTCAAGCGTTTTAGCCGCTAAAATTTTCTTTGGCACGGAAAAAAGGCCCGATAAAACGGACCACCTGTCAATGCGCCTTTGCCTGGCGGATTGCGCGTACTGCCGCACCCTTGGCAAGCGCTTCCCGCCAGCACTCGGAATCGAGACTGCACGCGCTGCGCGTAGTGCCGTCCGGCATGTCGTAGAACACAGCCGGGCGGCTCTCGATGAGGCTTTCGATGCGCAAGGCCGATGCATCAAGCCCAAGGTCGCCCGCAATCACGGCCAGCGCCTCACGTCGCTCGTCTTCCTCCTTGGCGTTCAACCGGGCCGCGTTCTTCGTCATGTCAAATTCCTTTGGGCTTGTAGATGGATACGAAATAGGTCAAGGCCACCAGCACCGCGAAGTGCGCGAGGAACGTCCAGCCGGCGAAAACGCCCGGCGTGTTCCAGTGGTAGACCATGCGGATGAACTGAAAAAACACGTCAATCGAGACGATCCATTTCAGCAGCGGCCACACCAGGACGACGACAACCCAAACGGCCTTGACCACGGGCGCGAACAGGCCCCGGCGCGGCGCGGCAGGCGCTGGCTTCTCCTGCGCTGCCGGCTCCGGTGCGACCTCGGCGGGTGCCTCGGCCTTGCCTGGAAACTTGATGATGTTCGTCATCGCTTGACCCCTTTTCGCATTGCCTATCCAATGCAGGGTGCAACCGCGCCTATGGTTGGGCCTTTGGTGTGACAGCACCAGGGCCGAATGCCCTGGATCACTCCGGGGCGTTCGTCCTACCAATCAGCTCGGCGCTTCGCCTGCTCTACTTCCTCTTAGCCCCATGTCCCCTTGGCGTCGCCCTCCAGGCTCAACGCTGCGTAGTACGCCTTGGCGCGCAGCTCGGCCGCCTTGTTCAGCAACCCCGTTGCTTGCTCTGTCAACGCCGCTGCTTCGTCCATCACTACAGCGATTTGATCGCGTCGAGCGGGAAAGTCGGTAGCGGGTGCGCCTGCAAGTTGATCGACCCACGGCATGATCGGTGCCTTGTTCATCGGATGGTTCTCCGGTTATTGACCTGAGCGGTATGCCCGGCCTTCTAAGTAACATAATAGGGCAAAATGCCCTAGCTGTCAACTGATTTAACGAAGATAGTTTAGCTAAATTGCCGTGAAAATCTTCTTCCTTGGCGTAAAAATCCGGCGCAGCCGGGGTATTCATGGCTTTAGCCGCTAAAGCGGCTAGCTAGTCCTTTTTCCAGATTTGGCCCAAATTGCCGAAGTCGCACAGCAAGGCCCATGCGGCATAGGGGATGGCCGAATCCCCGCCGATCCAGCGGCGCACGGTTCTATCGCCCTTCGCCCCCAGCCCGAGGGCTTTCGCGGCTTGGCCTCCCGTGAAGCCCGCCGCTTTCAGCGCCTCGCGCACCTCTTCGCCGGTCGGCTGCTCCCAGCCGTCGTTTGCGGGCCGCAGGCATTCAAGCCTGATATTTGCCTCTGACATTGCATTGCTCCTGGTCATAGGATGCGCAAGGCATCCATGCTGTAAATCGACTCGATACAGCGCGGGTCTGAATCCACCACGCGCCGCCCATTCCGGTTGATTTTGTACGTTACGGGTCGATCCTCATGCGCGAACACCTGGCGGGTGTCTGCGGCAACTTTGGTCACGACCACTTTTTTGCCTATGTCCTTGGCGAAAACAGGATGGTGGACGCTCTTGATCTGGCACCGAACGCCCTTGAAAAACGCCTCTGTCGCCGGGGGTTCCTCGTAGTAGTAGTCGTCGCTCTCGGCAGCAGGGGAGGGCGCTACGTCTTCTTCCTTGGCGTCGATCCGGGCCGGCACGGCCTTGGCGGCCCCCCTGGCCGCCTTGACTTTCAGGCGCGCAGCTTCGGCCCACTTCTTGACGATGAATGCCTGGTGCTTGGTCAGGACGGCATCCACCAGCACGAACCCGGACGGCAGTGGTTCGGCCAGGTCATCGGCTCCCACCGGCTCGATGGCCCGCGCCCGCCTGGGCGGTTGCGCCATGCCAGCCAGCCAGGGGCGCACCGGCTTGGCGGCATGCCTGTTTTGCGCTTCGGCTGTCAGGTAGCGACGATGCGCTTTGAGATAGCCGGCGAACACGGCGGCGGCCACCTGGTCAACGGTCATCCCGCCCTGTGCCGTCTCGAAATGCGAACGGTAGCCCGTCTCGGAGATAAATGGCCCGTCCAGGTCAACGACATGGAACGCGAAATGCCGATCCAGCAGCGAACCAAAGCCATCGCCGACTTCCACCAGGCAGCGCACGCCGGCCGACTCCATCAGGAATTCCCCCGACTGGCCCCACATCGGCACCACGCTAGGCGCGGCGCTGCAATGCAGCTCGATCAACGTGCCGGCCGCCTCGGGGTTCGCGCCATCCTTGCAGCCTTGGTACGTGCCGCCGTTGAGCTTCCAAATGCTCGCGTCGTAACGATTCGCGGCTGCTTCGGCGGCAGCGCCGTCGCTGGCCAGCACGGCCGCGTGACAAGCGGCCACGGCCTCGGCCGCGACCGCCAGCAGGCCGGCCCGCTCTTCGGGCAGCTCGGCCGCCAGGTCCGCCGCCGCCTCGTCGCGCTCGCGTAGTCGCTCCTCGACGCCCCCGGCCTTCTTGGCGCGTTTCTTGGTCTTCACGGCGGCCGGCGCTGCCGGCGTCGGATGCTTGACCAGGTGCGAGTCGATGCACTCCGGTTTTCGGTCGTCGTCGCAGAAACGCAGGCCGTCCACCACGCAGCAGCCCGGCAGGGGGTATTGCATCCAGTATTCGGGCTCGGGGTAGGGGTGCAGCAGCTCGCCGCACGCATGGCAGCGCTCGGCTGCGCCCACGTCCCCATCCGCGAGAAGGCGGCCGGCCTCGATGGCCGCATTGCGCCGGTCGGTTCTGTCTTCATGATCCATGATCGCGCTCCAGGTGGCTCCAGCCTTTCGGCTGGAGCCGGCCCCCTTTAGTCGATCGCTCGGAAGATTTCTGCGGCCTCGGCGTGGTCGCGTGCGAAGTCGCGCAGGAAGTGGTAGCGGTCGATCAGCACATCCGCCACGTCCGTGCCCTGGTTGTCAGCGGCAAGCTGGCCCAAGGTGAACAGGGTTGCGACGATGCCGGCCGCATCGGCCGACAGCTCGCCGCTGTACCCGTTCCCGTCGACCTCCAGGCACAGCCGGCCAGTCAGCTCGGGCGCGAGATAGAACCCGCCGTTGCTCAGTTCGTAGTAGTTCCAGAACCCGCCGTTGTAGTCTTCACTGAGCCGGCGCAGCCAGGCATACACCAGCGATTCGCCGCGCATCATCAGGCGCGGTCCGAAGTAAGTAGGTAGGAAGGTAAGCCGGCGATTGCTGGCGACCAGGGACGCGGTGACGGGTTGGTTTGCTTGGGTGTCGTTCATCGGAATTCTCCGGTTGTTGACCTGGGCGAAATGCCCG
>CALMCS010000680.1 GCA_937862875.1 uncultured Comamonadaceae bacterium | reverse complement strand
CTTCGTCGACCGTCAGATTGCCGACAACGGAATCCACAAATTCGCTCAGATCCATCCGCGAAAAGTCGATTTGATTGAGCTCTTCAGCCGTGAATCCAAGGCACTGAGGCTTCTGTGGAGTGCCCCATGTCTTGCCGATTTGCGCTCTGCCCTGCTCATTGAAAATCCGGTTCAAAATACTGTTGAAGCAGCAGTAGCCTTCACTCTGCGTCACGCACGAGCCGAACACCTTGGATGAGCAGTAGGATCCGACCTTGTAGCAAAGCTTTGCGCCCTTACTCAGGCCAAGCTGCATCTCGTTAGTCGAGCACTGCATGTAGTTCATGATGATCTGAATGGCGATCGCGATCGCAAACGATGTAGGGTCGAATGCGAACGGAGGCGTGCCGCCTGGCACGTAGGAAACGCCGTAGAAGCTCATGCCGGAGGATCCAGAACCGAACGTGTATTGCGCCAGATCTGTTCCGTCGATACCGCCGTAAATCATGTCGAAGATGGCATCAGGCATCAGCGTCGAATTGTTCAATGCGTCGTACACGTAGCGCGATCCCAAGAAGGCTTTGGACTCACGATAGAAAGCCCGTGCAGCGAACATCACAACTGAGTTTGCTTGGCTCTCAGCTCCACCCTTGGCCTTGCAGCAATTCGCCATGCCGCCCAGCTTGTTGTCGCAACTGAGCGCCTTTCCGTTGAAAAGAGTCATGGTCTTCTCATCGAGATACACGCCCGCTTCTCGTGCAAGCTCCAGCGCCGTGACAGTACTACCGAAGTCCTTATCACCCGGAACATCGTCTGGACAGACGCCGAAGGTGCAATTGGTCTTCTTGCACGTTGTCACGTCATGTGAGCCACCGGGAGAGACTTCGCACTTGTAGGTGTGCTCCAGCATGCCGCACTGACCACCCGGCAATTTGTCGAGACAGGTCGCACCGATTTCGGCGCACTTCGGATTGGATGCCAAGTCCTTGCACTCGGAGACGAGCGTTGTGCTTGCGCACACGTAGTCGTCCTTCCACTCCCAGCAATCCTTGTAGACGTTCAGCCCATTGATGTTGCGGGTTCCACCCGGTTGCACGCAAGTGTGGGAGGCGATCTTGCAGTTGGGGTTGTTGGCGAAATCCTGGCACTGCGACATGTCGGGATGGTCGTTTGTGACTGTATAGGCCGTATCCACATGGACCACTGTTGCAGGCAATGGATCCGCCTCTTTGTTGTCGCAGCGGAAGACGTTCTTGTACTCATTGCAAGTGCCATTCCACGCTTGCGAAACACACGTTTGGCTCACCACCTTGCAGCCGTGCTGGCGCAACGGTGTGCAATAGTCGCGGTAGTCCTGCACGATGCAGGTATAGGATTCTTGATACTTCCAGCAGTCTTTGTAGACGCTCATGCCATTGATGACACGCGTGCCACCAGGTTCAATACACTTGTTCTCGGAGAGCTGGCAGGAATTGTTGTTCGCGATCTGATCACACTGCGATCGATCGATCGTGTCCGCTGTGATGGTATGCGTGTCATCCAGCTTGATCGTGCCCGCTGGTGTTCCGGGATTGTTTCCACACTGATACTTCTTGGTGTATCTCAGGCATGTGCCGTTGAATGCCGTTTCCGAGCAAACCGAATAAGTCTGGTAGCAACCCGGATAGTTGGCGATCGCATTGCAGTAATCGATGGTGTTGGGATCGACACACTGATATGAGTCTGTGTACTGCCAGCAATCGCGGTACACCTGAGTACCATTGATTGTTCGCGTGCCTCCCGGTTGCGAGCATGTTGTTCCTGTCTTGCGGCACTCAGCAGCCAGTGGCGAATTCGTGTGAAATGCCAGCAGCAAGGTGACGAAGATAAGCAGGCAATTGAAAATGAATGATCTGCTGAGTGATGTCATCATCGGCCTCTTATCTGGAGCGATTTTCAAGAGCCGCGCAGTTGTTCACCCAGCTATCAGCACAGTTGGCTGGGCAAACTTGCTTGGTGTCGAATCGAACGAAGGATTCGCCCTTGTTGGCAACCACTGTTCGCACGCGAACTGAGTTTGCGCCGGTTCTCAATTTGCTTTTGAGCTCTTTCCAAATTGGCTGACTCCAATTGGTTTCCAAATCTGGATAACCAACATCCTCTGGGTCTGTCCCATACTTCACCTGACTCACGCCACGCTGAACTGAAGCGGTAGCACCACAGGTATAACGGCTGCATGTATCGCCGTTGAGGCTTTCTGTACAAGAGCAGGAAACACGATCCGATTTCGCACGGAAAAGCGTATTCGCATTGGATGCACTGGATCCGCAATACCATCCGTTTGCACCTGCATTCCAACCGCAATAGGGATAAGTGGGAATCTGAGCGTTGGGGATGATTTCCAGAATGTTCTTGGTCGTGTCCTCAGGTGCAGGAGGCATCACGCTCTTATAAGGTCCGACAAAAACATTCTCGCCATTCAGCCACACGCCAACGTAGTCATCAAATGCCGCATATTCGAGAATGAAGCTTGTGATTTTGGAGGCATCAACAACGGTGAAATTCAGTGTCCGATCAAAGATCGTTCCGTTGTAGCGTGCACCAGTCCAGTAGTTGTCACCGATGGTGCCGAAGTCCAGATACCAGTAGCCATAACCTTGCGCGGTCCATTGCACGCGCATATCGCCATCCACAGATCCGGGAATGATGCCCCCAGCATCACACCCATCGCCACCGCCTGTGCATGTCACTTGCAATGTGCGTGTGCAGGATGTGTTCGTGACCTTGTTCGGGCTTTGTTCGCACTGATAGTTGTACTTTGTGTCAATGACAATGACGCGGCCAATCGTGCATTGACGGTAGGCGTTGCTTTGAACAGTCTGCTGGCACGAGTAGAGATAATCCGGATCGACCTGAATGGCCTGACCGATGCGGCATGTCTTGTTTTCCAAAACCGAGTAATCGATACACGTCTGCAGCTCCACCTTTGGCGGATCTTTGACAGTTGTCGTCTCGCAGCTCGTGTATGTCGAATTGACGTTGTTGATGAGATCTCCAGCCAGTCTGGATGGATCATTGACGATCCCCTTGTAGCCTGTCAGTAGCGGATCACTGTTTGGAATGACGAATTCAGGCCGGGTATCCGGGCTCATGACCATCGTATTGACGGCTGCGCACGATGGATCGTTATCGCGCCCTTGGCAGTTGGCAACCGCTGCCGTGCCAAGGCCTTGCAGGCCGGATTGTTGGCCGTTCTGAAAAAGGCCGGTGCTGTTGGTATTGCCCGCGTAGCCTGGCACTGTCGTGGCAGGGCTGGCATTGCCTTTTACGGCATTGCCGACCGTCGTCTTGCCTGTGCGGCCAAGCTGATCGCCCATGGCCGCTGCCGCATTTGGAGTCAACTGAGTCTGAGCCATGCTTGTGCTCAGAATCAGGCAACCCACCAAAACCGAAACTGAATTTCGAAACAGTCCGAATTTGGATTTTTTCAGTGGTGTATCTGAAGGGCTCTGCATTTGGCGCAACCGTCCTTGATTGTTCGTTGCGTCATATTGTATTGTTGTTCCCTAACAGAGTACACACAGCGCTTATTTGCTGTTGCGTAGTTGCGCAACAGTAGATTCTGCAATCCGGCCAACTTGATCGCGCCTCTTGGCCAACTCGCTCAGGGCATAGTCCAGCGAGACATCACCCACCACCGATGCCGCGTTATTGGCGCATGCGTCGTCTTGGCATCCCTGCTTTGGATCTGATGTCACGACCACAGTGGGCACCGCCGTCACGTTGAAGCGTTTGAAGAGCTCCGGATGAATCTGGACGTCAGCGCCGGTATTGGCGATCGGCTCCATCGCCTTGAGCGACTTCATCCAGCCGCCCGGTTGCTGCAGCGAGTATCTAGGTCCGCGAAGCACGACAACGACTCCCGCTTTTTTTGCATCGGCGCCGATTTTCAGCAGTGACTGCTCTGGCATCGAGAGCGAGACAAAGATCATGACCTGTGGGTTGTCGGAGTTGTCCTCCAACTTGTTCGCATCGAGATAGCGCTGGGCAATAACTGCCGGATCCACGTTCTTGCCCGCCAATCCGCTCAAGTCCACCTTGGGCATCGAGCGCAGTGGCGTGCCAGATTGAAATGCCTCATTGGCCCTGTTCAAGGCTTCAGAATTGCGAGCGTTGCTCAGTTGCTGCTGCTTTGCCATTGCGGCATCCGATGGCAACTGGATCTGAGCTCGGGCTTTCTCGATGTCGCGATCGCTGACCATGGGCGCAGCCTTCTGACGCTTGGCCTGCTCTGCTGCCGCCTCAAGTACTTGGGCACCAGCGAAATGCGCGGCTGTCATGGACATTGCTGCCCCCAAGGCCAAGCACAGTGCAACCTTCTGGGCTTTGGTGTGTGTTGTCATGTGGTGTGCCCTCGTCAGTATGGTGAAGCGCCCGCGCAGCAATTGCGCTTGCGGAAGATCTGCCAGGAGAAGTCCTCGCCAACGTAGATCTGCTCTTTCCCGGCTCCAGTGATCGCCGTCGTGCGGCCATACGGTTGACAGCACTTTCCATCCACCTTGTTCGTGCTCTTTGGTGAGACGAGCTGGGCTTTGTAGTTGGTCTTGTCCATCGTCGGCTGCATGTAGTAGCTGCATAGCCCTGCTTCGCCAGAAGCGGCCCAAATGAGCCCTTCACGGTGCATCTTGGCCGTCATGCGCTGGGTGGTGAGAAAACTTGCCTGTACGCCCCCTGTATGAGCGCCAACGTGACCGTTGAGCGGGTACATGGAGCCTTGGCATCCGGCACACCAGAAAAGCTGATTGAGAGGGAATCCGGCTGATGCTGCAACGCAATCCGCAGCGCAAGCAGCTTGCGAAGGGATGTTCGCAAAAATGGCAACCTCAGGGTTCAAGATGAACGTGATTTCAGAGTCATCCCAGAGAGGATCCACTTCCGTGAAGTAGCCCAGATCGAATGCGTTCTGCTCAAGGCAACTGTTGTCCATGAGGACTTCGAGCCAGAACAGCAAGGGATTGATGTACCAGTGGACCTGATAAAAGGAGCCCTTGGTCGCGCTGCCCTGTTGTGATCGACCATGCGAGGGGGCATCAAATCCGAAATTGAGTGTCTGCCCTCCCAGCGTGGGGAAGCAAAACGGATGCCGAACGGATTCCACGAGGCGAGCAGGCTCCCAAAAGCTTGTACGCAATCCCAGCTTGAGCTTGATGCCATCGCGGCAGTAGCAGAAGAAGCCGCCCGGATCCGAGTTGTTGTCTTCTTGGCCGAAGCTGAACATTGCGGCACTTCCGACCTTGATCGGGAAAACGCAGGACCAGCAGAAGTCTGTAATCGGGTTGGGAAACTCGCCCTGGCACGTAGCGCTTTCAGCGTTCGCCGCCTTCTGCACGCCAAAGACCATGGCACCGATCAAAGCGATCGCGAGCAAGACCCGCTTGAGATGTTTGGACAGATTCAACATGATCAACGCCCTCCTTCGACCACGAGCTCATCGACACGCAGCCGCTTGCCTTCTTGGTAGACCACAGCCGGGGTCTGCCGGATGCCGAACTTCGATGTCAGCAATCCCTTTTGGTCAAAGTAGATGCGTTGACGCCAAATTCGCATGAGCTCAAGACTGCCCCCCACAAGGATCGGCTTGGCGCGGCCCTTGGCGTCGTCAACGATCTTCTTGGCCTTCATGACCTGATCGGCATCCCGGCCATCAAAGAAAACAAGGATGCTGGACATGGACACTTGATCGAGCGGATTGAACTTGTCGCCGTTCTTGGCAAGGACTGTTCCATCGGGTGTTGCGATCGTTTTGTTCACCACAAGCGTTGGGTCGTAGTAGAACGATCGAGCTTCCTTGGTGCGCTGAATGCCATCCACGGCTTGAGGATTCAAGATGGAATTCTTGGAACGTGTGATGGCTTCTTCTTTGAGCTTGCCAAGCTCGCCGCTTCGCTCCTTTGCTTCAAGCGTGGCCCGTATCTCATCAAGCATGTCTTTCTCGATGATCTTGTATGTGGGGCCGACCGCCTGTGCATGAACAGTGCCAGCGAAGCTCAGGACGAGCGCCAGTGCAGCGGAAATCTTGCGAGAGTCCATGAAGCGCTCCTTCAAAAAATGATGATTGCCCGACCGACCACAGCGCTTGCTGCAATCCATCCCGTTATTTGGTAACGGGAATCAAGGCTGTCAACATTGGGTGCGAACACAAAGAATCGGCCTTCAGGGATGATTCCTGTCGGCCCGATGTTCAAGAGCTGGCCTGTCGTCGCACGCTCCTTGGCAGTGCTGACGTAGACGTCGTTGATGAAGAACTGTCGGCCTTGAATGGAGACAACATCGCCGGGGACACCCTTGACTTGCTTGACGAAATTGATGCCCTGCTCATAGGGGCCACCGCCGTGCCATCGAAAGGCAACGTAGGCGTTCTTTTCAACAGTCTTGTTGTTCTTGTCGATGATGAACAGGTGATATGGCAGACTCGATGAGGCGTTGATGCCGATCTTGTAGTGGTTCGTGAAAATGAACAGTGCAACGAGCGTCGCACCAATGGCAAACCAATGCCTGATCGCCCATGAATTGACCCCGTTGAGAACTTGCAAGGAACGAGCTTGCAATTCTCCGAAGTTGAGGTCGCGAGCTTTACTTAGCATTGGGTGGTACTCCAAAGATCGAGCCCGATCCTGCTGGCCCATTGGGTTGCCCAGGCATGTCAGTGCCCTGTGGAGATGGGGCAGGAGGTACAGCAGACTTTGAGAACTCACCAACGATCTGGTTTTGAAGGCTTGCGATATCCAGACCTTCGAGATTGAGTGCTTTGAGCACTTGCGGTGTGTAGTCCGTCGCGGCATCACCCCCAACAATCATTGCAGCTTTGGTCATGAGGACGCATTCACACTGTTGCTGCACTGATTCAAGCGTCGCGGACAAATCGCGCCCGAATGCCGAGGCGTAATCGTAGGCAGCAGCGCGATCGGCGTCCGTAGCATTCGACTTCGCAATCTGGGCAGTGAATTTGAGCTGTCCTGTTTCGACGACAGTCTTAATATCGACATAGCCAAAGTTGGTTTTTGTCTTTGCGAAGAAGTGCGTATAGATGACGAACCCGACTGCAACTGTTGCGATCGCAATGCAAAGCTGCATGAGCGCCAGCATCCAGATCGAGACAGGCTGCTCAGCCTCTTGAGGCTCAATAGGTGCTGCGATGACGACAGGATCCATGGTGTTTGTTTCAGCGTTCATTTGTGGCCTATGGAGCGAGAATTAGTGAATCTGTCCTCGATCGCGCAGTACCTGCAAAAGCGCGTCGTTGATGGTCATGCCGGAGTCGACGTACTTCATCACTGCCGAGTAATCGTCTGGGTGTGTCGAGCTCACCAAACTTGAATACGGGTCCGTGAACAGGCGTCCGACCGTTGGCGGTAAATCGCCACCGCGTATAAGCACCTCCGCGTAGGCACCGCCCACTGTCTTGATGGACGAGACGAGTTCCTTCATGTAGGCATCCATCGTGAATTTGCCGGAGCGCTCCAGTGCATCAATCGATTCCTTCTTTTGGCGCAGCAGGAAAAGCCAGTCGGAGTTTTCAAGCGCTGCCGTAGCTGCAGGCGATGCGTAGTAGTCGCCGATACTCTGTGTCGCAGTAAGAAAGGCACCGCCATACTTACGCGCACGGCGGTAGCCCGCTTCGATGAAGCTGCCCGAGCTGCCGCTGCTCATCAGATCCCATGCTTCGTCAATCACGACGATCTTGTTGTTCTTGCGATCGCCCATGTACATGTCTTGCGTGATGCGATACATCAGAAGCAGCATCACAACGGCACGCAGGTCCTTCTTTGCATTCAACTGTTCGAGCTCAAGCACAATGAAATTGCTCTTGAAGTCGATCGGTCTGCCTTCGTGGAAGTACTTGCCGTATGCACCGTCACGGGTGAACGGAAATAGCTGCACGCCCATGTCACGCACTCGCGGTTCGCAGACCTTCAGGCGATCCTCTGGCGACATTGCCGCCAGTTTCTCTTTGTATTCCTCGTCCTCCGCTTGAGGATTTGGGCCACCCATCGAGCAGTTATTGATGAGGGACTGCGCAAGCAAAGTCACGTCGCCAGCACGCTCGTAGTCATACCAGATGCTGCGAATGTGCTGCTCCAACTGGGATGCTTGGTAGTCATCCAGTGGCTTCGATGGCGAAACCATCTGAGCCACCAGAGGCTTGATCATCTCCATGTCCTCGTCGATATCGTTGATCAAGAGGAAGGGATTGAAAGTAATGCGCTCTGTTGGGTCTTCTTCAACGCCGATTTCGATGTATTGACCGCCCAGAAGCGTGCAGGACTTTTTGTAGGATTGGCCGACGTCGATGATCCAAGCCCGCCCGCCAGTTCCCAGAGTGCGGCGGACGATTTCATTCACAAGGAACGATTTGCCGGAGCCCGATGTACCCACAATCGCGCCGTTGTAGTTGCCCGAAGGGTTTGCAAAAATGTCCACCGACATTGCTTGCCCCTTGCGGCCAAACAGCGTGAGCACTGGCCTGGAGAACTGATCATTCATTTTGGGAGGCGTACCGCGCCACTCACCCAAGATCGGCATGAGATTGGCCGCATTGATGGATGTCTTGGTGGAGATTCGCTGCGCCGTCTTCAGATCCTTCTGCATGAGTGGACCCATCATCATCGGCAGCGATGCCAGCAGCCCTTGCTTCTGCATCTTCTTGTCGGTCGTGATCTCGAAGCGTTCAGCACGCCAAACTGCCTTTGCGGCCTGCTCGCACCGCTCCGCATCTTCTTCCCGGTACATCAGCAAGAGTTGGTGAGACAACTGGACCACCGTCGCGTTGTTGTCGAAGCCACGCTGCAGGATCTTGTAGTCTTCATTGACATCTTGCAGATGCGGCAGGAACTTGCCCATTTGGGATTCCGCTGTCTGCTGAGCGCGTGCAGCCTTGACCATCACTTTGTTTTTCTCAGCCTCGTAGTTCGGGGCGCGAGCACACATCGTGATCAAGAATGGACACGGATAGGCGATCGCCGTGGACGTGCTTGATCCAAGCAATTCGGCCATGGATGGCAAGGTGAATGAACCCGGATAGGAGCGCACCGACATGGCCCGAAGAGCAACGCGGTCGTAGTCATTCGACGAATAGACGATCTGGTTTTCTGCTTCAGATGCTCTCGTATCGGATGCAATGATCTGATCTCGTATCTCACGAGACTCGTCGTATGTGAGGTCTGGATATTCGTAATTCAGTGTCCGATGAGGATTCAAGATCATCGAGACGTAATTGATCAGGTCGTCAGGCTTCCAGATGAAGTCAAACAGATAGTACTGTTGGAGCATCGTGGCGATCTGTTGGCGGATGGAGACTGCTTCGCGCCTGGGCGCGGGGTTGTCGTAGTTGTTGGCCGGGATGACGACTGAGATATTCGAGCGGTACATCCGCATGCGGACATTCAAGTTCTGATACAGATCTCGCGTCGCGCCGCGTTTGTAGAACTCGGCGCGTTGCTTGGTCATCTGCTGCAGGGCACTAGCCTGATTCTTCAGGTGTTCAGGCACATCATCCGGGGTGATGGTCACGCTCTCCATGCGTTCGATGAAGCCATTGATGTTGGGGCATCCAAAGGTCTGAATTTGAATTCCAACTTCCTCGGACATGCCAAGACTGAATAGGCCGGTCAGGTAGTCGGCCATCTCCTTGGATGCACCGAGTTGCGGGGCAATCTCAATGACAAAACCGTAGCCCTCGATCTTTCCGGGCTTCTCGCCCTCGATCACGAATAGCCCATGTTCCTCGTCATAGGCGGTGTAGGGCAGGATGGATGCGAAGCGATTGAATGGCAATGAATCCGCGTTCTTGCGTGGATCGACCATATCGTCTGCCTCTTCCACAAAATTCAATTGCGGCTTCTTGAAGAGGTCAGTCAGTCCAGATATCAGGTTTCTCATTGCCGTTAATCTTTCAGTTATCCAAGCCCATGCTGTCGCCGCCGATCGTCTCGGACTCCATCGGAACGCCTCGCTGCGGCTTCACCAGATCCATAGCCGCTTCCTGCGGACGCATGCTGTTGGCTTGCGGGTTGGTCTTGTTGGCAGGGTTGTTTGTCGACAGTGGCCTGATTTGGCGGTACTTGTTGCGGATCTGGACCTTGTTGGCCTCGATCGTCCATTGGCCCTTGTTGACCTGAACGTAGAGGTACTTTTGGTCGTGCAGATCACCTTCCGAGTCTTCGTATGGAGCAAGCCAGACTCGAAGGATTCGCTCTGGGGTGCGCAGAGGACTGCCGAAATTCGGTGTCGCAAATGCCGCTGGCGTTGTCTTGCCTTGCACCTCTCCCGATGAGACGTTGTTATCGGGCGTGAAGTAGTCCATCGAGCGCTTCGCCTGAGGCTTGGAGTCGGATGATTTGTGTGTCGAGTCTTCTTCAGTGTCGTACTGCGATCTGACGTTGGATTTGGTGCCAACTTGACCTGGCAGATTGTTGGCACGGGCATTCGCATAAATGCCCGAAACCGACATACAAGTGACGCCATCTGGCGCAGCGCACGAGAACTTGTTTGAGGCATCCAGACCGGAGAATGAGCAGCCTGCAAGTGTTGTTGCAAGCGCGATAGCACCAGTCACATGGATAGTGCTTCGTCTTGTCATTTCTTGGCCCCTTGTGTTGCACCAGCGTCGAGCCAAGCGTTGAGGCGATCAGCAGACAATGCGCCAGCCATCTTGCGGCCATCAGCCGCGATGAGTGTCGGTGTTCCATTGATGCCGTATGCCTGTGCAAGGGCGATGTTCTGATCGACCGGGTTCGTGCAGTTGGCGTTTGCAGGCAATGCGCCGTTCAGCATGAAGCCGTCCCATGCCTTCGCTTGATCGGAGGCGCACCAGATGTTGACGGCTTTGCGCTTGGCGTCTGGATGCAGGCCTTCCAGTGGGTACAGGAACGTGTAGATCGTCACGTTGTCGAGGTTGGCGATGTTGCGTTCGAGCTGCTGGCAAAACGGGCAGTCTGGATCGGAGAACACATAGAGCACGCGAGCGCCATTGCCCTTGACCTTCTTGATGGCGTTCTTGGTGTCGATCTTGGAGAGCTCCACCGTTTCAACTGGCTCAGGCTTGGCCGGTGTGAGGTCTGTCTGAGTCTGCATGTCGAAGAGACGGCCAAACAGGAAGTAGCGGCCCGATTGGTCAACGTAGGCGGTGTTCTTGCCCATGACCACTTCGAAGATACCGGGGACTGCGGTGTTGTTCACCTCGCGGAAAACTGTCGACGGATACAGCGACTGCATCTGCGCCATCATTCCGGGATCGGCCGTCTTCTGAAATGGAGTTACGGCAGCCGCGGGGGCGCTGTCCACCTTCACAGCCTGCCCGTTTTGGGCATGCGCGGATCCGGCTGCAAATGCGAGAGCGGTGATCGTGGCTGCAATCGCGGCGGCAATGGTGTGGTGTGGTGTTTTCATTCCTGAGCTTCCTTTGGATATCTGGTGAGATAGAACTTTTGGGGATGTAAGGGGATCACTTGCGCTCGATGCTTACGCCTCGCGTGAGCACCACATCAACGACGCGACCACCATCGATTTCGACAATCGGGAACATCTTGTCTGCCAACTTGATGTAGTACTGGGCAACACGGTCCATGGCTTTGCCAACGCCCGAACCCATGCCATATGTCCACGGGTTTTTGACCGACTGGGTTTGGCCGAGAGCACCAAAGGAGTCGGTTTGTGTTGCGGACTGGCGAAGACCTTCACCAAAGCCACCGATGGTTCCGACAAAGATCGCGTTTGCCAAAACAGCGCCGGTCTTTGAAACCAACTTTCCACGCAGACCGGATTTGCCGTCTTCGCCGGAGACGTAGCCCTTGACGGCCACGTCGATCGCGCCGCCGTCTTCGTCAACGCAAGAGAGGCGGTCAAGGCGCACGAATGCCCGCTCCGAAGAGAGATCACCGTGTCCACTGCCTGTGATGAAGCAACCCTTGAGGTTTGCCTTCACACCATTGGGCAACTGCGCTGCTGCATCCACCATGAGATTCACAGGCATGGGGTTGCTCTGTGATTGACCACCAGTGGGGGCATCCAGGCCGTTCAAAAGAACGACTCGCATGGTGGTGCCTGTGGGAAGGTAGGTTTCAGCAGTTCGACCACCCGCACGGTTGATGTCCAACGGGTCATCGTCCGCAAAGCGCTCTTTACCATCCGCGCCACGCTTGGACTTGCTTCCAAACTCCTTGGAGCTGTTCACCAGATCGGTTTTGACACCCGGCTTGTCAGCGGCTGCGACCTTTGTGGCTTCATCGGGTTCGTTGATTGCAACCGATCTGATGCGAGATCCATCAAGCGTGCCTTTGGCCGTACCGGCCATGCGTCCCGTGGCATTGGGTTGCGCTGTCGTTCCATCTGCTCGCAGAGGCGGTGGAATGCCTCCTTCAGAGCCCACCGTTCCGAAGGGTGATGTTTTCCCGTTGGTCTGCATTGACGGTGGAACTGCAGGCGGCATAACAGCGTTGGAGCCCGGTGCTATTGGGGGCGCAATCGATCCTGCCTGATTGCCCTCTTTGAGCTTTTTGTTCTCTTCCTGAAGCCCAGTGACTTTGTTGTTGAGATCCGTGATCTGCTTTGCGATGTTCTGCAGTTCGGATCCGGATTGAATGCGCCATGCTTCGCGCTCAGCATCCGCAGAGCCGACTTGCAAAGTGCGTGTCTTGGCTTGCTGCTGAAGCGGTACTTCCTTTTTCTTCCCCGGTTGCATCAGCGCACTTGCCCCGAGAGCAATCACGATGACAGCCAGTGAAATACCGGACAGCAGCAGGATTTGCTTCTTGCGAACCTGCGAAGCTCGTTTCGTTTTAGTGTCGGCCATCTTCGTTATCCATCCTGACGATAAAAACGTTGGTGGTTTCACCGGGGTTCAAAACCTGCTGCTCAATGGCAACGGCTTGAACGGTGTTTCGATAAAGCTCTTGCTCTGCCAGTCGCATTTGCTTTTTGGAAATGTTTGTCAGTCGGTAGTGCTCTCCGATGAAATCAGGTCCGGTATATTTCTTCAGAAATACAAACTTGGCTTCTTCCCAGAGATTCACGTCGCTGTTGATATCGCGCACTTCATATTGAAATGGTGATTCACCTCGCGCCATGCTTGTCATGAATTTCCTGACAGCATCCTCAAGAGAATCAGCCTTGGAGAGGTTCAGGCTGGTTCGCTTGGTCGTGTCGTTGGACTTGCCTTCGACAAGAATGACTGTTTCCAGTGGGATATCAGTCGGCTGGAGGATGAGAGCGTGTGTCTTGCCGGTCGACGTTTTAGCAAATACGTTAATCGGCTTATTGACGTTCGGAAGGACGATGTAATCGCCATCATCGGCGTTCTTTTTGACGTCCAGCTCACCATCAATGAAATCAAGATTGATGATCTTGCCGTCCTTGAGGGAAAGGCGCGTCATCTCTTTGAAGGAGATCTTCACCTGTTTCGATGAACCATCAGACACATCAATCGTCTGCAGCGCATGTGCAGAGAATGCAGTGACAGCGGCCATCAAGACAGCCGTCTTGAGTGCGAACTTTTTAATCATCGATTATTCCCTTCGGATGCGTGGCTCGCTGGTGGAGCAGTCTCAGAAATCACGGTTTCTTCTTTAGGCTCTTGGACAACTTCGTCGTCAGGGATATTCACTGCCTTGGCTTCCTCAGGCGTCAATTCCCGGAATGGGCTTTTCGGATCTGTTTCGCGAAGATCCTTGATGTAGGTTTTTCCGGCTTCGTAACCGAAAATCGCCAAGTAAGTTTTGGAGACTTCAGATACCCGGCGATCAGCGATATAGGTTGTCTGCACGCCAGTAAAACTGACGGCGTTCATGTTCTCGATGACCGAGATTGCGCGTGGTGAAAAGATCGTCGATGTGTTGTTGCGCTTGATCTGAACGACATTCGCCATCAGGTAACGCTCAATTTGCCCATAGCTCGCCGGACCAACGTATTTGAGCAACGTCTTTGCATTATTTTCCGCGCTTACTGGTGTGTTGTTGAAAGCGAGGGAAATCAGAAATGCGCCCATTTGCTCAAGGTATTCCGGAGATACCTTTTCACCATCAACCCAGAACGTCTTGTTGATAGTTGGCGGCACCAGTGTTTCACGGTGCGTGCTGGTAGTCGTCACGAGCTTGAATGCCAGCAAAGCATTCGACATAACCAGCATGACGAGCATGATTTGCCAGACCGTTTTAATGCCGGTCTTTAGCGAAAACTCTTTACTGACTTCTGAAAGTCGCATGGCTTCCCCTATTTCTATCCGATGAATTCACGGATGCTTGAAGGCGGGGTGCGCTTGAACAAGGTAATCGGCAGATGCCAGTACAGCAAATGAATGCCATATCCCTTTTGCTGCCCTGCTTTGACCTTCTGCATACCCCAGCACCCAACTAAACCGACGAGGGTGCACATGACGAAAAAGCCAGACATAATCCCAAAAAGCATCGACGTCATGAAGATGATCGCCACCT
>CALMCS010000679.1 GCA_937862875.1 uncultured Comamonadaceae bacterium | reverse complement strand
TGGGGGCGCCGTGGTTCCAGATTCGCGACATGGAAGAAACCCACGGCCTGGTGGCACTGAGCGCCAACTTCACGTTGTACGGTGACATGAGCGACCGCATGATGAGCCTGGCGGCAGGCCTGGGCCCCACGCAGGAGATTTACACCATCGAACTTATACCCAAAACTGCCATAGATGCATCTACGGCGAGCATTTTACCTGTGGGTAAGTCATTGACATCAACTATGTAAATTGATGGCGTCGTACATAGTTGGATTAGATGCGCGATGCAACATCGGTGTTGCGCCGTTCCCCGGCCAGAACGATGGCGGACGGCAGACGCTCGCCGCCTTTGCGAACCGCATCGTCCGCCCACTGAGCGGCAGGACTGCAGCGGCGACCAAAGGACGCATCGAACATGGCACCCGCCAGTTGCAGTCATAGCCAGCACCGTGTCGCGACAGCTTCGTGCCCAAAGCCGAAGTTCATCGAACCTCAGCACCAGGCTGATCAGAGACATTCGCCCTCAAACCGTGAATTTCTGCACCCTCACCAAGCAGTCATTCAACCCATCGCGGGCCGGGCGGACGGTCTATATCCCGAACCGGTCATTCAGAAGTGGTTGATTCGCGCGTAGTCATCGAAGGCCACCTGACCTGCCTACTTTCTCCGAGACGTTGATTCCACGAGAAAATGGCTTCACCCCGTGAGGAGCCCATGAGAAAGAGTCGATTTAAGGAAGATCAAAGTAAGCGCTCATTCAACTGCGCCCTTGCGCTCCAATAGTCGGCAGCGTAGGCAATTGAGGCATGGTCTGCCAGCGGCAGGGCGCGAGGCAGAATCTCGGCCGCATCCGTTGCCAGACTCAAGCCATGAGTGCTCCTTTCTGTCCCCTGGCCGGATCAGCCCTCAGCTCTTGAGCCGAAGATGATGACTGCCATCCCGATGACACAAAGTCCGACACCGACCCAGTCGGTGGTGGTCGGGGTGACCTTGTCCACCAGCCAAAGCCAAAGAATGGCGACACCGATGTATACGCCGCCGTAGGCGGCATAGACGCGGCCCGCCGCCGTCGGATGCAAAGACAACAACCACGCGAACAGCGCCAAGCTGATGGCGGCCGGCACGAGCAGCCAGACGGACTTGCCCTGCTTCAACCAGAGGTGCGGCAAGTAGCAACCGACGATTTCAGCCAGCGCCGTCACCACGAACAATCCGAATGTCTTGATGAACTCCATGGGCAACATTGTCCCTTGCCGCTCTGACAGAAAATGCTTGCTCCTCAAGTGGCTTGAGGTTCTACCTTTGGTAGTCTCACCACAAATGGGGAACCTCATGACAACATTGAAAGCAGCGCTGGGCCTGGGCGCTGCATGCGCAGTCTGCTGTGCTATCCCTCTGCTGGGCATAGCCGGAGGGCTTGCGGCTACGGGCTCGGCTCTGCTGGTCTGTGCCGATGAGTTGCTGCCTCTCGCGGCGGCATTCTTGGCCATTGCGCTGGGCGTTGCCACGGCGTGGTGGTGGAGGCGGCGCCAAGCCCGAAGCGCAGCGTGCGGCTGCGCCGACACCTGTTCCACGAAGACCGCTGATTTCGGCGGCTGAACCAGCCGCCATTGGTGGCACCCTCGGGCCGGCTGACATGGGCCTACGGCTGCTTCGAATCCGCCACTGACGGAGCAGCACCTTCGCTCGCATCGGCTGGAAGGCAGTTTGCTCCACGTGACCTATGACGGTGTCGCCGCTTCCGAGGTCGAGCACATCGTCAGGCCGGAGCGGGAATGCTGTGCGTTTCTCGACTTCGAGTTGAGCCTGCGTGGCGATGACGGGAAACTGGCCATCGCGGGGCCAGAGCAGTCTGGCAGCGATGCACAGTGGTTCTTCTCGCAGTTCTTGCCGGAGAACATGTGGGCGGCACAACCGCCGAGGTTCGCTTGCAGTAAAGGCTAAGCTGTCGCGCATGAACACCACGGCATCCATCTCCATTGGTCTGCTGGCCCGGCAGGCCGGCTGCTCCGTGCCGACCATCCGCTACTACGAGGAAATTGGGCTGTTGCCGTCGGTGCCACGCACCGACGGTGGGCGCAGGGCTTACGGCGCTGCGACTGTTCGGCGTCTCAGCTTTATTCGGCGTTGCCGGGACTTCGGCTTCTCCATCGAGCAAGTTCGTGAGCTGGTGGGGCTTGTTGACGAGCCCCGCCGGCCCTGTGTTGAAGTACGTGAGGTGGCCGCCAGGCACTTGGCTCAAGTGCGAGACAAGCTGGATGAGTTGCAAGCGCTCGAACGAAGCATGGCCGCGTTCATCGGGAGCTGCGACACGGCCTGCGCCGGCGGTGCGGCTGTCGACTGCACCATCCTTGAAGACTTGGCATCACCGGGCAACGGGTCCGCGCGGCTGGCTTTGTCGGCACCGGGCGCGAAAGCAAGCGCGTGCTGCAGTTGAGCTCTATGAAAGCCTGGAGCCGACAAGAGGCGCGGTTTGCGAACCTGCCTCCTGGCCCGCACGAGAATCTGAGCGGCTGAATGCCAATGCTGCGGCAGCATTCCCGCAATGCCCATCACGGCTGCGCCGCTGCGCCGACTTTGCGTAGTTCCTGCTCGACAAGCGATTTCAGTTGTTCCGCGCCGAAATCACGCAGCGGTGTGCCGTTGACGAAAAACCCTGGAGTGCGGTCCACGTTCAAGGCTTGCATGTCGGCGATGTCCTGCTGCAGCAACTGCTCAATTGCAGCTCCATTTGCATCGGCCTTGGCCTTGCTCAGATCGAGCCCGATGTCAGCGATCAGCTCCCAGATCATTTCGGGTCGTGGGTGATCGTGTGAGGCCCATTGAGGCTGGAAGGCCATGGCCTTCTCGACCGCTTCCCAATACTTGCCCTGCAGCCGAGCCGCCTCCAGGATCTTCACCGCCGTATCCGAGCCCTGGTGCAACGGTGCATAGCGGACCACGAGCCGCACATTGCCGAAACTCGTGTTGACGATGCTTTTGACGATGGGATGGAAGGCCCGGCAGGTTTCACAAGCCGGATCGAGGAACTCGACAATGGTGACCTTGGCGGCTGGATTGCCGTAGACCGGCGCGTGCGGCCGGATCAGCGCTTCACTGTTAGTTTGGGCCACCAGGGCAAGCTCCTGCCCTGCCCGATTCTTGAAGACCATCACGCTTGCGACAAAGGCCAGCGCCACCGCAGCACCGGTGACCAGAACTATCCATCTTCTATTCATGCTCTTTCTCTCTTTTGCCCGCCAAGACCAATAGCAGCACAACCCCGCTGAAGGCCAGCAACGAAAGCAGCGGGATCGGCACCAGACCAGCCACCTGAAGCTCGGCATCAGCACAGGATCCGCCCTTGCCGCAGGGCACCAAACCCTCGGCCACCCAACCGTAAAACACCAAGCAGTGATAGGCGGCCAGCGTCCAGCCGACGCCAGCCAGCGGCCAGGCGTAACGCAGGCAGCGCCGGTCGTTGTCGAGCAGGCCCAGGCCGAGCACGAGCACCAGCGGGAACATCGCAATGCGCTGATACCAGCACAGCACACAGGGCACCATGCCCATGACCTCGCCGAGGAACAGCGCACCGGCGGTCGCCAGCAGTGCGATCAGCCACGCCACGAAAAGAGGCGGCCAGAGCCGAGACTCATTGCTCTTCATCAGTTCTTCTTCCTGCGCTTGGCTTCATGGCGCTTTTGCCGCCGCTCTTCCCGGCGCTCACGCTTGCGCTGCCAATCCCGGTAATTCAGGTAGACAACCCCAATCAGTGCGACAACCCCAAGCACAGCAACGGCAGCCAGCCAGAATGAAACGAACTCGCCATGCGAGGTGTTCATGTGCTCGAAGTCAGCGGCCATGGTCGCGAGGTCCGATCAGGGCGCTGACGTCGAGGTCACGTATTTACTTCAGCGCGAAGCGCAGATTGACCGGCTTCTTGCCAGCCAGCGTGACCGTGGCCACGGCCTTGGTGCCGGTGCCCAGCTTGTAGCTGCCCTTGGCCTCCAACCTGTCGCCTACCGGCACCAGTTGGACTTCGCTCTTCTCGCTGCCGTTGAGCAGGGTCAGCTTGGCGAGGGCGCCTTGCAGATTGGTGGGCTTGCCGTGATCGCGTACATGCAGGCTGATCTGATCGGCCTTGGCCACCAGCTCGAAGTCCATGTCACTGGCTTCGACCACGACACCGCCGTGCAGCGGCTTGTGCTCATGGCCGTGACCATCCTTGTCCGCAGCGAAGGCGTTGGCACTGATTGCAATGATGGTGCTGACGAACAGCAGTTGGGTCTTCTTCATGGTAGATCCTCTCAAGTTTGGGTGGGTGTGGCGGGGGGTCAGAAGGCTTCAGCGTCACGGTCATTCATCAGGCGCTCGACGTCACGGCGCCCGAACAGCCAGAACATTGCCGGGGTCAGGAAAGTGTCGAGCAGGGTGGAGCTGATCAGGCCCGAGAAGATCACCACGGCCACCGGATGCAGGATCTCGGTGCCGGGGCGCTCTGCCTCGAACAGCAACGGCGCCAGCGCGAAGGCCGTCACCAGCGCAGTCATCAACACCGGACTCAGGCGTTCAATCGAGCCGCGCAGAATCATCTTGTGGTCGAAGCTCTCACCCTCGAAGCGCATCAGGTTGATGTAGTGGCTGACCTTCAGGATGCCGTTGCGCACCGAGATGCCAGCCAGGGTGATGAAGCCCACCAGCGCGGCCACCGACAGCGGTTGACCCGACAGTGCCAGGCCCAGCACCGCGCCGACCAGGGCCAGCGGGATATTGGCCATGATCAGCAGCGCCAGGCGCGTGCTCTTGTAGCGGCTGAACAGCACAACGAACATCAGCACCGCCGAGACGATGGACAGCAGGCCGACCAGGCGCGAGGCCTCCTCCTGCGCCTGGAACTGGCCGCCCAGGGTAATGAAGTAACCCTCTGGCAGCTTGGTCTCGGCTACGACCGCGCGGATGTCGGTGACGATGTCCGACAGCGGCCGCCCCTGCGCGTTGGCCGACAGCACGATGCGGCGCTTGCCATCATCGCGGCTGACCTGGTTGGGGCCATCCCCCTCTTCGATGGTGGCCAACTTGGACAGCGGGACGCTTCCGCTGGGCGTTTCGATCAGGATCTGGGCCAGGCCCTCGACCGATCGGGCGCTTTCCGGCAGCCGCACGACCAGGGCGAAACGCCGGCTGCCCTCGACGATCTGCGTGACTTTCTCGCCTTCGACCAGAGCCTGCAAGGTCGACAGGATCTGCGGGGCCGGCACGCCGTAGCGCGCGGCTGCGGCGTAGTCGACGCGCACCTTGATCTGCGGGGCCAGCACCTGCTTCTCGATCTCCAGGTCGGCCACGCCGGGGATGGCAGCCAGCCGGGCACGCAAGACATCGGCCTGGCCGCGCAAGGTGTCCAGATCCTCGCCGAAGATCTTGATTGCGATTTGCGAACGCACGCCGGAGAGCATGTGGTCGATGCGGTGCGAGATCGGTTGGCCGATGCCAATGGCGGCCGGCAGGTTGATCAGGCGCGATCGGATGTCGGCGTTGATCTCGTCCATCGAGCGCGTGATCTCGCTGCTGGGCTTCAGTCCCACGTCCAGCTCACTGACGTGCACGCCCTCGGCATGCTCATCCAGCTCGGCCCGGCCGCTGCGCCGGCCCACATGGGTCACCTCGGGCACCTGCTTGATCAGCACCTCGGCCTGGCGGGCCAGGGCCGAACTCTCGGCCAGTGTCACGCCGGGGTTCAGCCGCAAACCTACCAGCAGAGTGCCCTCGTTGAAAGGCGGCAGGAAGGTGGTCGGAAAGAACGGCACGGCCGCAGCAGCGACCAGCACCGTCACACTGGCGGCCACAAGGGCAGTCTTGGGACGGTTCAAGGTGGCTTGCAGCCCACCCCGATAGCGCGACTTCAGCCAAGCCAGCAGCTTCGTATCGCCATGGTCCAGCGACTTCATGCGCGGGAGCAGGTACAGACTGAGCACCGGCGTCACGGTCACCGAGACGATCAGGCTGGCCAGAGTGGAGACGATGAAGGCGATGCCCAGCGGCACGAACAAACGGCCTTCCATGCCCGGCAGCGCAAACAGCGGTACGAACACGAGCACGATGATGACCGTGGCATAGAGGATGGCGGAACGCACCTCCATCGTCGCCATGGCCACCACTTCCAGCGGGTTCATGCGGTGTTCGGGGTGCTTGACCCGGTCCTCCTTGAGCCGGCGCATCACGTTTTCGATGCCCACCACCGCATCGTCCACCAGGCCGCCGATGGCGATCGCCAGACCGCCCAGGGTCATGGTGTTGATCGAGAGCCCGAAGTATTTGAACACCAGGGCGGTGATGAAGATGGAGACCGGAATCGCCACCAGGGCAATGATGGTGGTGCGCAGATTGCCCAGGAACAGCAGCAGGATCACGGCCACGAAGGCCGAGGCGCCGATCAGCTTGCCCTGCAAGGTGGTGATCGAAGCCTCGATGAAGCTGGCCTGTCGGAAGGTGACCTGTGGGGTATCCATGCCGGCCGGCAACGAGCGTTTCATCTCGTCGAGCGCCGTCTCAATGGCACGCGTCAGCGCAATGGTGTCTGCCGTGGGTTGCTTCTGGATGCCCAGGATCACCGCGGGCTTGCCTTCGAAGCCGGCATCGCCGCGCTTGAGGGCGGGCGCGAATGTGACTTCAGCGAGCTGGCGCAGCAGGATGGGTTGCCCGTTCCGAGCACTCAAGGCCAGGTTCTTCAGATCGTCGAGATTGGACGTGCGGCCCAGATTGCGGATCAAGTATTCGCGGCCATTGAGCTCCAGGAAACCGCCCGAGGTGTTGGACGAGAAGCCCTTCAGCGCCCCTTCGAGCTGCTCATGCGTGATGCCCAGCTCCGACATGCGCACGGTGTTGGGCTGCACCTGGAACTGGCGCACCTCGCCGCCGATCGGAATCACCTGGGCCACGCCCGGAACCGCCATCAGGCGCGGGCGCAGCACCCAGTCCGCGTACTCGCGCACCGCCATCGACGAGGTCTTTGCCGTGTCGATGGGAATAGCGATCTGCATGATCTCGCCCATGATGGAGCTGATCGGACCCATGCGCGGCACGACGCCCTCGGGCATGCCTTCCTCCATGGAGGCCAGGCGCTCCGACACCATCTGCCGGGCGCGGAAGATCTCCGTGCTCCAGTCGAAGGTGACATAAAGGAAGGACAGACCGGCACTGGAGGTCGAGCGCACCGACTCCACCCCGGGCAGACCGTTCATGGTGGTCTCCAGCGGGAAGGTGATCAGTTGCTCGACCTCCTCGGCGGCCATGCCGCCGGCCTCCGTCATGATGGTGACGGTGGGTTTGTTGAGGTCGGGGAAGACGTCCACCGGCGTGCGTGACAGGGTGAAGGCCCCGTAGGCCATCAGCACCAGGCTGCCGATGATGATGAGCAGCCGGTTGGACAGGCTGCTGTCGAGAAGCCACTTGAACATGGTCGTGGCTCCTTAGCGGATCTGGTTCAGCAAACCGGCACCGTCGGTCACGACCCGCTCGCCTGCTTTGAGTCCGGCGGTGACCGCCACGGAAGCGCCATCCAGCGGTGCCACCGTCACGACACGCGGCTCAAACCGCTCGGGAGCGGTCTTGATCCAGACGATTTGCTGATTCGATGGGTTCTTCATCAGGGCGACCGCCGGAACCGAAATTCCCTTGACTTGGCTGCGCGTCTGCACGATCACCCGAACTGGCTGACCCACGGCCAACTGGTTCAAACCCTCGCCTTGGGCCTTGAAGCTGATCGGCAGGACCTGGTCGCGAAGGCTGCGTGCCGCGCCCACAAAGGTCAGCGCGACCTTGCCGCTGCCGACCGGGATGTAGGCACCGGCGATGTCATTGGCCACCGATGCGTCATAGGCCAGGGCTTCGATCCGCAGCTTTTGCGGATCGACCACCTCGAACACCAGCTCGCGTGCGTCGATGACCTGACCGGCCACCGCATGGGCCGAGGCAATCACGCCGGTGGCCGGTGCGAGCAGTGCCTCCCGACCCGACAGCCCGCCACCCACCGCCTGGGCGCGCTCGCCCAGGCTCGCGACCTCGCTCTCCAGCGCTTCGATGTCCTTGCGCGGCACCGTGTCGGCGAGATCCCGCATCCGCGCCAGGCGCTTTTCTGCCAGGGTTCGGGCGGCACGCAGCTCGGCCAATTGGGCCTGCTGGTTGGCGCGCTCCAGGCTGCCTGCCGAGGGCAGCACATAGGCCAGGATCTCGCCCTTGCGCACCGCCTGTCCGACCGAGGGCAGGCCGCGCGGACCGGGCTCCAAACGGCCGGCCGCCATGGCCTGCACCTTGCCGCCTGCGTTCGGGTCCATCTGGACCTGGCCATTCAGTTCCAGACCGCGCGGTAGCGATTGCTCCGTGCCAGTCAGTGTGCGGACGCCGATCTGGCGCTGTGCCGGTTTGGGCAGGAACACACTGCCATCGGGCAGGCGTTGAGGCCCGTTAGAGTTTGTGGCCGCAGGCGCATCGCCATGGTCATGGCCATCACCTGCAAATGCCGGCGTCACGCCCAGGAACAGCGCTGTAGCCAGCGCGCAGACCGTGAGGCCGTGGTTCAGATTCAAGCGCTTCATGCTGCAGCTCCGGTACGCGATGCCCGACCGCCCAAGAAGCGACGCGCGAGAAAGCCCAGTAAAAGCAAAGCTGCCAGGCCAGCACTACTCCAGAGCGCCCACTCCTTCCAACCATGCACATGAGCCTCTTCGGAATGGGCCTCTTCGTGGATGTCGAGCTCGCTGGCCAGCAGGTCGGACTCGCTGGCGGTGGATACGGTCACCGTGACAGGCGTAACGCCGGCCTTAGGCGCTTCGGCGAGCGTGAGCTCGAATTCACCTTCGCCGTGCGCCTTGGGGCTGAGCTTGCGCCCGCCCAGCTCCAGTTCCAGCTTGGCATCCTTGACCGGCGCATTGCTGGCTGCGTGGTCGAGGTACAGGGTCAGTTGCTTGCCGTTGAGAACGCCGACCAGCTCGAACAGCTCGGAGCCGGCGGAGAAACGGGGCAACGCTGAACCCGCGGCAGCGGCCGGGGCCTCGCCGTGGTCATGGCCTTCGCCGGCTTGTGCGGGTATGGTGGCCATCCAGAGGGCACCCAGCAGCAGGCCGGCAGCCAGCGGGCGGGCGATGGCATGCATCGCCAAGGGGGGAGCGAGGGTCATGTCTTGCTTCCTGAAAGATAGAGGGCGGTTCATTGCGGCAGCAGGCCCAAGGCCTGGTTGAGGGCCGAGATGGCCTGGTTCACGTTCAGCCGGGCTAGGGTCGACTGGCGTTCGGCCTCGAAGGCCTCCAGCTCGACACGCAGGCGGCTGGGCAGGTCGGTCTCGCCGGCACGGAAGGATTTCTCGATGAAGCCACGGGTCTCGCGGGCCAGCGCGGCCCGACGGTTCGCCGCTTCCGCAGACGCCTGCGCGGCCACAAGCCTTGCTTTTGCCCCGGCCAGCTCACCGGAGAGGCGCTGGCGCTCCAGGGCCAGCTGGGTCTGGGCTTCGATCAGCTCGGCACCCGCCGTGGCGCGCTTGGCCTGGTTGTTGCCACTGGAGCCGAGCGGAAAGCGCAGCCCCAGCGTGACCGTCTGGCCGTAGCGCTCCCCGAAGGCGCCACGGTCCCGGGTGCTGGCCAGCGTCAGCTCGGGGTTGGCGCGCTGCTGGACACCGGCCAGATCGCGGGCCCGTTCGGCCCTCAGCGCGCGGTCGCTTAGCTCGCGCAGCGCGGGGTGGTTTGGCGTGGCTTCGGTGTCGTCGGGCACCACGGAGGCAGCGGCTTCCGGCGCGTCGATCAGCCCCTGGGCTGGCGCCTCGGCCGTCAAGCTCCGCAGCGCCTGCTCGGCCTGAATCTGCGCGGCCTGGCTGGCTGCCAGTTCGGCCTGGGCGGCGGCCAGGGCGCCGTCGGTCTGGTGCTGGTCAGCCTTGGCTAGGTCGCCGGCTGCCACGCGTCGAGCGACATCCCGGGCTAACTGCGCCGCGCTGTCCTGCCGGGCGCGCGCCAGGACCACTTCGACGCGGGCGCGATGCAGGCCCCACCAGGCATCCCTGAGGGCGCCCGCGAGCCGCCACTGCGTAGCCGCTGTGCGGCTGTCCACGGCACCGGCCTCGGCTTCCGCCAGGGCCAGGCTGCGGCTGCGCTCGCCGGGCAACCACAGCGGCACGGCCACGCCGATCTCCAACTCGCGGCTGCCGTCGTTGCGATTGAGTCGATCGGTCTTGGCTGAAACCTCCAGCGAAGGCGGTTCGACTGTCCAGCTTTGCGCCGCAGCCTTGCGACCCTCTGCAGCCTGTTTGTGGAGATCGCTGCTGGCCGCTTCAGGCTGGCGCACCCAAGCCGCGTCTAAGGCTTGCTTGAGTGTCGTGATGGCGGGCGCCTGGGCCATGGCGCCTGTAGCAGCCGTACCTAAGGCGAGCAGGATGGCGCACAGACAAGGCAAATTTGCGCGCGGGCGCAGAGCCGCAGGTGCGGTCTGAAAAAGAAAATGCATGGTGTCCTCGTCGGCAGCGGCTTGGTGGCCGCTGCGGTGTCAGCTGTGTTGCTGGCGAGGACCGTGATGCTGTCAGGCAAAACCCTTTTGCACGTATTCCGCCGCCTGGGGCAGCCGGAACCTTGCCTCGCCGCTAATCAGGCGAGGCGGACGTGTGGCGGACGAATCAGGCGTTCGGGGACGCCGGTGGTGATTGAACGCTGGTAGGGCGTGAACGCCGAGAGCGGCGCCTGCACACCCATGACGACGGCGGGCGGCATCATCAACCCAGGCACGGCAGCGTGGCAGGTGGCGCAATCGGCATGGACGCCGGACTCGGTCTGCACCCCTTCGTCAGCGGCAGCATCGCTGGCTGAGCTCACACTTGTCGTGTGATCGTGCCGATGCTCGTGATGGCCAAAGTGATTGGCATGGACACTCGTTTCGTGCCTGCAGATGCTGGCAGCGGCTGCCCATGTCCATTGGACGGGCAGGAGCATCAGCAAGAGGACCAGCACGATACGTTGCATGGGCAGAAGTGTAGCGAATGCCTGTGGAGGAAGGGGAACCTTGGAATGACCTGAGCCTTTTTGTCAGGAACGTCGCGACTTTAGACGAAGCAAGCGGACGGCTAACCAACCGCCGGATTACAAACACGTAATGTTCGAGATCCCGACCAGGCCGCAGAATCGAGCCCATGAAGCTTTTGGTGGTCGAAGACGAGGTCAAACTCGCAGAGTATTTACGTAAGGGCCTGAGCGAGGAAGGCTACACCGTCGATGTGGCCCATACCGGCATCGACGGTCTGCACATGGCCACCGAGGTCGACTACGACCTGCTGATTCTGGACGGCATGTTGCCTGGTATCGACGGCCTGGCCGTACTGGCTGCATTGCGTCAGAGCAAGCAAACGCCTGTACTGATGCTCACCGCGCGGGGCCAAGTGGAAGATCGTGTCCGCGGCCTCCAGAGCGGCGCCGACGACTACCTGGTGAAGCCCTTTGCCTTTTCCGAGTTGGTGGCCCGGATCCAGGTTCTGTTGCGGCGTGCGGGAAGCGTCAAGAGCCATGGTGAGCCGACCCTGCTCAAGCTAGCCGATCTGGAGCTTGACCTGATCCGCCGCAAGGTCACCCGTGCGGGCCAGCGACTCGATCTGACCGCCAAGGAGTTCAATCTGCTGAGCCTGCTGCTGCGTCGTCAGGCCGAGGTGCTGTCTCGTACTGAACTGGCCGAGCAGGTCTGGGACATGAACTTCGACAGCGAAACGAACGTGGTGGAAGTTGCCGTTCGACGGCTGCGCAGCAAACTTGACCAGCCCTTCGAGCGGCCGCTGCTGCATACGGTACGAGGCATGGGCTATGTGCTCGAGGCCCGGGAGCCGTGAGCGAGGCTGCAACGACCGCCAGCCTGCGCGGGCGGCTGTCGCTCTGGCTTGCACTGCAGACCATGCTGGGCCTGGGGCTGGTGTGCGCGGCGGTTTATGTGGTGATCGCGGTCACACTGTCGCAACGGCAGGACGAAACGCTGACGCAGAAGCAGGTGGCGGTGGAGCACCTGCTCACCGAGGGACGCGGCGCCCACGACCTGGCAGGTGTGCGTCATCTGCTGAAGGACTTTTTGGCCGGGCATGATGAGTTGTCATTGCGTTTGGTCAACGGCGATGGTCAGGTCATCTTCGAGACCAGCACACGCCAGCCCCCCTTGGCCGACAGCAAACGCAGGGTCTTCGACATCCGTCTGCCACCGGATGCGGGGGGATCGGCCCACGCCGCGCTGGTGCTGGACAAGCGCGCCGACGAGGCCTTGCTGGCCCGCCTGGCCTGGACCCTGGCCCTGGCCGCGCTGACGGGAGCACTGGCCGCGACCGTCGGAGGCTTCATGCTGGTGCGCCTCGGGTTGGCCCCCCTGCACAAACTTGTAGAGCAAACCCGACGGGTGACCGCGACGGATCTGGAACGACGACTCGACGGGGCCGGACAGGCCGACGAGTTGCAGCCGCTGATCGGGCAGTTCAACGCGCTGCTGGATCGGCTGGGCGCGGCCTACAAGCAGATGGAGGCTTTCAATGCAGACGTGGCCCATGAGTTGAACACGCCGCTGGCCACGCTGATCAGCAGTTGCGAACTGGCACTGCGCAAGCCGCGCAGTAACGAAGAGCTGTGCGAGGCGATGGGCTCGAACCTCGAAGACCTGCACCGCCTGGCCAGCATTGTCGGCGACATGCTCTTCCTCTCCAATGCCGATCGGGGCGTGCCAGCCCGACGTGCCTGGGCCCCCAGTCTCGGGGCTCTTGCCGTGGAGGTTCTTGAGTTTCATGAAGCAGCCTTGCTTGATGCGGGGCTGAAGGCAGTAGTGCTGGGCGACGCTGCTGCCGAGGTGGACGCCCGGCTGCTGCGGCGAGCCTTGTCGAACCTGCTGGGCAATGCGACCCGGTATGCATCGCCCGGCTCGGCCGTGCTCGTACGTATTGAGCGCCAGAGTGCCCGCGAGGTGTCCATCGCCGTGCACAACGCGGGTGCGGCGATTGAAGCCGAACACCTGCCCAAACTGTTCGACCGGTTCTACCGGGCTGACCCCTCGCGGACCCACGCCGACCGCAACCATGGTCTGGGCCTGGCCATCGTCGCGGCCATCGCGCGAATGCACGGAGGCCATGCTTTCGCGGAGTCAGCGGATGGCGTGACGCGCGTTGGACTGGTCCTGCTCGACAACGAGGGCACTGCCCGGTCCAGTTGATTGGGCCGGAGCCGGAGCAGCTTGGCGGATGCGGGCGACGTTTCCGTTCATCCGCTGGCGGATGACGTTCTGGAACAGCCAGCGTTTGAGGCCCTTCACGTTGACACCATGGCGGGCGTAGAACTCGTCGGGGCTGTCAAACACGCCGAAGTCCTGGTTGATGCCATCCTTCTGAATGAAGGTGTCACCGCCGTTCCAGTCGACTGGTGGACATTGCAAGTCTGGCGTGGCCGCGCCGTAGCCGCAGAATGCGCCGCGGTGCCCGGCGAAGCGCAGTTGCAACGCCCCCAGGTAGGGCTTGTCCAGGATGAAGCCTTCCAGCCGGGCCCAGCGTTCACCTGTCCAGACCTCGACCCAGCTGTGGATGATGTTGCGCGGCGCCAGCCAGTAAGCCAGCCCGGTGATCGCGCCGCGCTGCAATTGCTTGTCAATGGTGAAGCCATGGAAGCGGCAGGGAATGCCCAGCGCGCGTAGCAGGGCCATCATCAGCGTGCTCTTGGTGTTGCATTGGCCGTATCCGTCGGCGAGTACCTCGGAGGCCTTGAGGTCGTCGTCGCGGTTGTAGCCGAAAGCGATTTCGTCGCGGACAAAGGCATAGGCTGCGGCGATGCGCCCGTGCTCGGTCAGTTGCTGCCAGCCGCGCCCTTGCACCAAGGCAGCAACCCTCGGGTGGCTGAAGTCGAGCAGGATGGTTTCAGCCAGTGCGCGCATCCGGTCAGCGCCCGCCGGGGCAAGCGCGGGAAGCTCGGGAATGTCGATCACGAGGGCTCCTTGTTGCGCAGCAATCGCAGGCCGTTGAACACCACCAGCAAGCTGGCGCCCATGTCCGCGAACACCGCCATCCACATGCTGGCATTGCCGAACACCGCGGCCACCAGGAAGATCGCCTTGATCCCCAGGGCCAGGCTGATGTTCTGCCAGAGCACCGCATGCGTGCGGCGCGACAGGCGGATGGTCTCGGGCAGGCGCTGAAGGTCGTCATTCATGACCACCACATCGGCGGCTTCCATCGCCGTGTGGGTGCCAGCGCCGCCCATCGCAAAACCGATGTCGGCCTTGGCCAGCGCCGGCGCGTCGTTGATGCCGTCGCCGGTCATCGCCGTGGGGCCGTAGCGGGTCTGCATCTCGCCGATGGCGTTGAGCTTGTCCTGCGGCAACAGATTGCCACGTACCTGTGCGATGCCTGCTTCGCGTGCGATGGCCTCGGCCGTGGCCTGGTTGTCGCCGGTCAGCATCACCGGTGTCACGCCCAGAGCCAGCAACTCGGCGACGGCGGCCTGCGACGACGGCTTGATCGTGTCGGCCACCGCGAACAGGGCCAGCACGCCGGCATCGTCGGCCAGCATCGTGACGGTGCGGCCGGCCTGCTCATGCTGCTTCAGCAGCGCCTCGATGGCAGGCGAGCATTGGCTACGTTCCTCGATCCAGCGGTGATTGCCCAGCACATAGGGCACTTGGTCGAGCCGGGCCTGCACCCCACGGCCGACGACGGCCTCGAACCCATCCACTTCGCTGGCGCTGGATTCCACTGCCAAGCCGGCGGCGATTGCCTTGGAGACCGGATGGTCGGAGCGGCCGGCAACGCTCAGCGCTGCGCGCGCGACCACGGCGCGGTCGGTACCGTCGCGGACGATCTGCACATCCACGAGCTTGGGCTTGCCTTCGGTGATGGTGCCGGTTTTATCCAGGGCCACGGCCTTGAGGGACCGAGCCTGCTCCAGATAGACGCCCCCCTTGACCAGGATGCCGCGCCGGGCGGCGGCGGCAAGGCCGCTCACCACCGTCACCGGGGTCGAGATCACCAGGGCGCAGGGACAGGCGATGACCAGGAGCACCAGGGCCTTATAGACAGCCTCCATCCAGGTCCAGCCCATCAACCAAGGCATCAGTAAGGCGACACCCAAGGCGAGCACGAACACGCCCGGCGTGTAGATGGCGGCGAAGCGATCGACAAAGCGCTGGGTGGGCGCACGGGTAGCCTGCGCCTCCTCGACCGCATGGATGATGCGCGCCAAGGTACTGTCGGTCGCCAATGCGGTGACCCGGAACTCCAGCGCCGCATTCTGGTTGATGGTGCCGGCAAAGACCTCGTCACCGACACCTTTGTCGACAGGGACGCTCTCGCCGGTGACCGGTGCCTGGTCGATGGCGCTGGCGCCAGCGGTCACCATGCCATCCAACGGAACGCGTTCACCGGGGCGCAGGCGCACGATGGCACCGACCGCCACGGCTGCAGTCGGCATGCGCTGCCACTGACCGTCCGCCTGCTGCACCTCGGCATCCTGAGGAGCCAGGTCCAGCAAGCTCTTGATGGCGTTGCGGGCCCGGTCTACGGCCTTGGCCTCGATCAGTTCGGCGACGGCATAAAGGGCCATCACCATGGCGGCTTCCGGCCACTGGCCGATCACGAATGCGCCGGTCACCGCCACGGTCATCAGCGCATTGATGTTCAAGCGACCCGCTTTGAGAGCCAGCAGCCCCTTTTGATAGGTACCGAATCCGGCCAGGTAGATGGCCAGAACCGCCAGCAGTATCTGCACGCCCTTGAGCAAGGCCGTCTCCGGCGCAAAGAAGGCCACCGCCTCGGCGGCAATGGCGAAGGCCAGGGCGCCGATCAGACGGGGCAAGCCCGATTCCACATGCGCATGATCATGATCGACACCTTGCTCGCGCCCGCCCGCGGCGTCGGCTGTCGGCTCGGTCAGAGGCTGCGGTTTGTAGCCAATGCGCTCGATCGCTGCAATCGCAGCCGTCAGATCGGCCGGCTCGGCGGCCAGCGAGACCGTCCGTTGCCCCAGGTCAAAGCGCAGTTGCTTCACACCAGCAATGGGCTCCAGAGCGCGGCGGATCTCAGACTCCTCGGACGAGCAGTCCATATTGGCGATGCGGTAGCGATGCAGCCCGGCTTGCGTAGGCGTAGGCGCAGGCGCTGGCATAGGCGGTGCGGGTGCCGGAGTGATCGAGACCGACCCGCAGGCCGAGCCGCAACAGGAAGCCGGCGGTGTGTCGTCGGGCTTGGGAGAGGTGTGCAGGGTCTTGTCCATGGCTGAATTAAAAACCCTGTAGTCGGTGTAGAGTCAAGCTAAAGCGCACAAATTCGAGCCAAACCATGAAAATCGGCGAACTGGCGGTGGCGACGGCCACGCAAATCGAGACGATCCGCTTCTATGAACGCGAAGGCCTGATCCCAACGCCTGGGCGCAGCACGGGCAACTACCGTGTGTACGAAGCCAGCCATGTGCAGCGACTGATCTTCATCCGGCGCTGTCGGGGCTTAGACATGGCGCTGGACGAGATTCGCACGCTGCTGCGCTTCACCGACGGCCCGGGCGCCGACTGCGGCGAGGTGAACCAAGTGCTGGACGACCACATCGGGCATGTGGCGGCACGGATCAAGGAGTTGCGTGCGCTGGAGACAGAACTCAGGAATTTGCGTTCCCGTTGTCAGTCCACCAGCCCCGGAAAGGCCTGCGCGATCCTGAAAGAGCTGAATCATCCGCAGGCCGGCCAACTGGCGCCGCTGCCTGCGTCTGAGGTTCATACCCATGTGGGGGCGGTACACCGGCGCAAAGCCGGCACCCATGCGTAGATTGGTCCCGGCCGATGCGATGGAGATCAGTTGCGCTCGCCATCGCTGCGCGCGACATAGACCTTCAGCGGCTTGCTGCTGAAGCCTGCCGGGGCGATGGCTTGCAGGTCCACCACACGGTGGCCGACCACGTCGAACTTCCAGCTGAAGCTCTTGTCGCCACTGCGGAAAGTGACAGTTTCGCCGCAATCGATATTGAGTGTGCTCGCGGCGCTGACATCGACGACCCTGGCGGTTTGTGATGCGGAGGCAGCGGCGCCATAGACAGACTTACCATTGGCCAGAGTAGAGGTATTCATGGCGGCGCTCGCCACGGTTGCCGACAAGGCCAAGCCGAGAGCGAGGGCAGCATGGGTGAAGGAACGGTTCATGTTTGACTCCTGACTGATTAAGACGATCGGCACATCGTTGTGATGTGCTTCAGCGATTCATCTTGAACATGACTTTAGGAGTCAACCTCCGACGGCAAGCACACGGCTTGATTACATCTTTGTCATGACGCAGTGGGGGCCGCGGCGATCCGGCTGCGTCCGCAGTACCGCTTCGAAAGCGGTCATCGCACCTGACACGTCAACAGAAGAGCCGATGACGGCTTCTTGGTCCGGACCGTGAACTGATGACCTGCCGTGGATGACGGAAGCCGCTGCGGTGGCGACCGTTAACCTTGAGTTCTATGTCGCCTTTGGGCACGAAGCTGTCGTCCGGTCGCCCGCCGCCACGCGCCGGCGCAGACCAGCAACTGTGCCGTCCGGTCGGTACAGGCCCGCATCAAACATGAGCGGTCTGGACGGACGTTGAGTTGGCTTCGGACGCGGTTAGCGTTCGCCGAGCACCTTCCGGATAGCTCGAGTGAAGCCAACCTTGAACACCGTTCGTCCCCTCTCTGTAAGGATTTCGCCGTGCGTACCCGTTCGCCAGCCCTGGTCATCCAGAAATGGGGCTGAGACGGCGTGGCGAAGTGCCTCCCGCTCGGATTCAGTGAGTTGGGCGTCCATCGTGAGAACGGCGATGGGATGGCCGTCGCCGCCCGGCACAATTGTTGCGCCGAGCGGGCGCCGGTCCACGGTCACCACAGTCTGGGACTTGAGCAGGTTCAACTGCGCTCGCAGCTTGTCTCGCTCGACCATCGTCGCCTGCATGATTGACCGGACCGCCGGGTCTTCAATCCGCATCAGCAGCTCGAGTCCTGCCGCCGGCTTCGGCGCGGCTTGTCGTCTTGGCTTGTCGACCCCTTGGAATGCCGCCCAGGCCGAGATTAAGCTGACGTAGTCAGCCGAGGCTGCGTTGTAGAGGGCGCGGCCCTTCAAGACGCCTTCGGCTTCGCAGATGCGTCCGATTGCAGAGGTGGAGAAGTCCTTGGACCCGGAGTGTTGGCGCCGACAGATGTCATGCACCTTCTGAAGGTTTCCGAGTCGCTGGGAACGGCCGCCCTTCGCCAGCAGTGCTTCGAGCACGACGTCAGGATGAATTTCAGGCACGGTCTGCGCTTTACTCATGTTCGACCCTTAGAGTGAGGATGGGGTGCGACAACCGTGGATCGGCACGGACCATTGCGCCGACATCAATGCCCAAGCGCTCACTGAGTCGCTCACCCGCATCCATCAGGCGGATGACCTCCCGTGTCCCGAGCACCGGGTCGTTCGGCTCAAGCTGGCACGCGAGCTTGCGCATGAACGCATTGCCTTGCAGCAACTGTTCACGCTCCGACAGCGAGAGGAAAACCGGCGGCAAGTCTTCGCGATACAGCGCGGCGTCGAGCAGTTGGCTGCGTCGAAACACTGCTTTGCCAGGGTCGAGGTCGGGGTAGATTTCAGCGCTCTCACAGACCCCCGAAAGCTGGCGCAACTCGGAGTCCGTTTCTTCGAACGCGAGCTGCACGTCGGCCAGTGTGCCGGCAGCCACGAGCTGCGAGCCAGCGTTGCCGCCATGGTTCAGTGCATGCTGGCAGCGTTCGATGAGTCGATAGCACGCGACCAAATCCTCCGCCAGGTCGCTGAACTTCGACATCGCGCTTTCCCAAACGCGCTCCGCCTGCCGGAACGCGGCCATGCGAGCAAACGGGACGCGCGCGTCCTCAGCTTCGGCCTTCGCGACTCGAAGCCTGTGCAAGGTCTCCTCGTCGGCAAGGCAAGCGTTGCGAGCTTCGTCGAATCGATAGGCGATGGTGTTGAAATGCGCGGCCAGCGCCGGCAGATGATGTGGCTCGGTGACAAACCAGCGGCATCGAATGCAATTTCGAACGCCGCCTGGCACGGGTGCGTAGATCGGCATCGACAAGTTGCCGACGTTGGGACCGCCGTTGTGACAGCCGCCCAAGGGATAGCCTTCAACCTCGCAAGTGTTCCCTCCAACAAGGCAGAGCCCGTGGTGCATGGGCATCCACCCAGCAGGATTCCGCTCCGTGACGTGTGCGGGAATGGCGGCAGCGAAGCTCGTCTGACAGTTACTGATGGCCGACGACACTAGCGCATCATGGGCAGTGTCCAAGAGGAAGTGCTGGATGCTGCGCTCTTTGTTCGCCTCGAGGTGAGCCGCCGCGGCGATGAGCTGCTCGCGCATGTAAGTCGCACCAGGCTTCGTGTAGTACAGCGTCATCAGCAAGCGGCTGTGTCCGACGAGCTTCTGCAGGATGGGAAACGGCACGTTCCCTTCGAGCGCCAGGGCGGTGATGAGCGACACGCGCAGGCTGTGCAGTGGGAAGAGCGTACGGATGCTCTTGTCGCCGGCTGAAAGGGTGGGCAACAAGCGAATGCACGAGCCATCTGCGTGCGTGTCACCCCGGAACGCGAGCCGAGTCTCGAGGGCGTCCATCAGGTAGAACCAAGCGCGGTTCATCAACGCGTCAGTAACCGGCAAATCTGGGCGAGCAGATTCTGCCAATCGGAATAGGAAGCAGGCGTCGGGATAGCTTGCGAGCTGGATTTCGCTCTTGGCCTGAATGTGGCGGCCGTCGAGCTCCGTCCAGGGTGTGCGGCGAGCAATCGGGTTGTATTTCTCCTGCCAGTTGCGGAGTTTCTCCAACCAATAGAACGCTTGCTGGTGAACTTGGCCATCCTCCGGCCACGGCAGGACGTACCCTTTCACTGGGCCCGCGAGGTAGCGGTCCGCCGTCTTGTTGGTGTTGACGTAGAGCGCAGACCCGATGGCGCCGCCCTGCGTCAGAGCCTGCCTTCGAAGCACTCCGTTTTGCCACGGCCGTGTCTCGCTGCCAGAAGCCAAGGGGCCGGTGTTCAGCGCCCATGCACCTGACGTATATCGCCAGGTGTCCGCTTCACCAGAGTCGAGGAACCTGACCTGCATGGTCCGCAGCGGCAGTATCAGCTTGATGAGGAGCGCCACCCATCGCACCGGACTCCACATTTCGAGAACGGAAGGCTTGTCGTTAGCCTTCGGCCTCACGCGCCAGACGCAGTCAGGGTCAGTGTGGTCAATATCATCCTCGGTGACCGGGAACCAGTCTGGCGCAACGATGCCACCCATGCCAATCCTGGGGCCTGAGACGGTGTGGGCCCACGTCCAATCGGCGAAGTTAGGGCCTGCGGCGAGCATCTGGCGCAGCTCATCGATGTACCCATACGGTAGTGGCGAGTGAACGCTCTCGTCTAACCTTGGTAGGCCACGTCGAGACATCTTTGGCACGGGATTTCGGAACGCCGGCGAGATGACAGGATGCCCGTCGTCAGCTGTTTCACTGAAATCACGCAGCAGCACCCATTCCAGGAACTTGTTGATGATGTTGTTGTAGGACGCGCCAGCATTCGACTTGGGACACACCGATGCGTAAAAATCAGGCAGGTGCGTCTGACGGAGCAGGAAGACTGCAGGGTCCACTGGCAGCCCGAGATGAATCAGGTACTTCTCCAAGAAGACAACGAGTGCCGACAAGCGCACATGGACTGCTTCGGTCTCCCCACGGAGCCAGTCCTTCGCAACGGCACTCCACGCGCATAGCTCCGGATAATCTCGCTCGACCCAGGTCAGCTCCCGGTCGGAGCACCTTCGTTGCCCAGGCGGGTTGTTTCGTTTTCTCGGTGGCATAGCCGGCTCGGCTTTGCCCGTTTTGCGCTGGTCCTGCTTCTTGGCTTCTTCCATCGTTCACTTAGTTCAGGAAAATCGTGTCTGCGTTGGACAAGCTCGTGCCCAGCGACGTGCTGCCCAAGCGCTGCGCCGCGGCGGCGAGCGCGTCCCTTGCTTCCTTGGACGTTGGCTGGGTATAAACGCCTTGGCTCTCGACCGAGGCGTGGTGCATGAACCGTCGAATCAGGAATTCGTCGACGCCAGCGTTGCTCAGCCGCTTGCCGTAGGCATGTCGGTGCCCGTGTGGTGTGGTGCCAAGATGCTTCGCTACTTTCAATCCGATGCGCTCACAGGCAGCTCGATGGGCCTTGTTGAATTGGGGCAGGCAGTACATGGCGGCGCGGGGCTCCGAGCGAAGGTTGACGAAAGCGAACGGATGCGGCCGGTTCAAGACCGCGACCTCGTGCATGTACTTCTGCCAGACGGTGAGGAATAGCTCTCCAAACTCGGGCAAGAACCAATGGGCTTGCTTGTAGTACGGACCGTCGTGGCTGCCGCCCTTCCAACCCGCACTCTGGCTGCCCAGAAGCTCCGTCCTCGGCACAAGTGCGAATTTCTCTGACAGATAGACTGCGCGGTTTCCGCGGCGGGACTGTCCATCGGAGCCACGCCAATCGGCGGGTGCCTCGCCAAACGAGGGATGGTGAATACGCACCAGCGCGCTGCGCTCGTTGCTCGGGTCAGGAATGACGTCCGAGACATACAGATGAAACGGTTCCGATGCTCGAAAGCCCGCACCGTGCAGAAGCAACGTGATAAGGATGTTGCGAAGGTCCAGGCCACGTCCAACCTTGAAGCCCTCAGTCAGCAGTTCCATGAATCGCTCATCAGGGAACTGAGGGGGCTCCGCCTGCTCGACCTTCGGAGCACGCTTGTAACGAACAAGGTGAGCGCTGGACGGGTCGGTAGCGTTCGTTGCCCATGTGTGGCCCAGAAAGGCCCGGTCGCGTCGATATTTGTACGCCGCCTCGTCTGTCATCCGGTCGAACGCGTCGCCGGCGTAGCGTGGATTGACTTGTGCCGCCGACGGTCTGACCTCGCCCAGCCAACCGAAAAACCCGGTCAGGTCGTTGACGATGTGCGCGCAATCTTGCGGCCCGAGAGCGCGCCAGCAGAGACCGCTCGGGTCGATGCCCGTGCTCCTGTCGAAGGTTCCGGTGTACAGCCGCTGAGCGAAGTTCTGGAACAGCCGATAGGTGTCGCGTTCCGCAGGGTTGCTCTGGAGGTAGTCGAGAAACAACTGGGTCGAACGAACGACCTTCTTCATCCATGCCAGGCTTCGGTCATGCCGTCTCGCAACGAAGTAGTCGAGCAAAGGCGAGAGCAACCCCCCTTCGGTCAGCAGTGCCGGCAGCTCTGCGAACGCGCCCGTGGAATCCGTGTAGACCTTGGCTCTGAGGCTGACGACGACATGGCTCATCAAATGCTTGGGATCACCGGTCATCGCAATCGCTCGCGCGGACCGATACATGCTATGTAAATGAAAGGTACAAGTTGAACAAATCTGAAAGAGAAAAGGAAGGCAGGCTGGAAGAATGAATGCAGGTTCTCCAACTATTTCGCATCATCTATGCATGAAGAGAGGGTGGAATAACCATCGACGAATCGTTCATTGGGCTGCAGGGCGTGCGCGGCGATCTGACCAAGCGCAGCCGTGCCATCCGCGAGCGCATCGACCGATGGGTCGGCATCCCGTGCGGAATCGGCATAGGGCACACAAAGACACTCGCGAAGCTCGCCAACCATATCGCCAAAAGCGCAGAAAGAAAGCCCGGCAGCTACCCCATTGAGTTGGCCCAGGTATGCAACCTGACCACCCTACCCGCTCAGGATCTTGATGATGTTTTGGCGGCAACCCAGGTCGAAGAAGTGTGGGGCGTAGGCAGGCGTCTCGCTGCGCAACTGCACGAGGAGGGCGTTCATACCGTACTGGATTTGGCCCGCATGGACCCAGCTACCGTTCGCCGACGCTGGAGCGTGGTTCTTGAACGCACAGTGCGCGAGCTGCAAGGAATGCACTGCATTGATCTGCAGGATGCGCCCGCTCCAAAGAAGGAAATCGCCTGCACGCGATCCTTCGGGACAGCCATCACCGAACTATCGCAGCTCATTGAAGCCGTCAGTGAGTTTGCCAGTCGAGCAGCAGAGAAGGCCCGCAAGCAAGGAAGCTTGGCCAGCCAGGTGATGGTGTTCGCCCACACGTC
>CALMCS010000678.1 GCA_937862875.1 uncultured Comamonadaceae bacterium | reverse complement strand
CGTTGCGCTGCGCGAAGTGAAGGTGGATGACGCCAACGCGCAGGACCTGGTGGCCTTCGACAAGCTCGATGTGGCGCTGGCCGATGTGCAGCCGCTCAAGGGCATTGTTCACCTGTCCTCCGTTCAGTGGCAAAAGCCGCAATTCGCGCTGCGCCGTGACAAGAACGGTCAGTTGGAGTTGCCAGGCATGGCCTCCGAGCCCAAGCCGGCGGCGAAGGTTGCGGCCAAAGTGCCTGCCGACAAGGCATCGGACAGCGCCACTGCTGCTACTACTAATACTGCTACTACCACCGCCAAGGCGAACGCAGCAACCGACTGGAAGATTCAACTCGACCAATTCGGCCTTCACGACGGCACGGTGGACTGGAAGGACCAGGCGGCAGGCGCAACTGCGGCCCATCTGGCATTGCAAGACCTTCAACTGAGTGCCCACACCATCGCCTGGCCGATGAAGCAGCCCGTGGAGTTCACGGGTCGCACGGAATTGACGCCGCTCGACGCCGCTGGCAAGGCAGCCAAAGCCCCGGCCACGCTGGGGTTTGATGGCAGCGCGGATCTGCAACAGGCCAAGGTCGCCGCCAGCCTGCGCGGTTTGCCGCTGGAATGGGCGGCTCCCTATCTTGCGGGCGCGATCGTTCCGCGACTCGACGGTCTGCTCGATCTCGATCTGGGTGTGGCGCGCAACGGCGACACCTTGGTGCTCGGCGTGGGGCAGGGCTCGATCAACGATCTGGCGCTGACCTGCACGACCGGTGGCGATCGCTGCCGCACGCTGGTGTCGGCCGGTGTGCCCGGTGCCAAGCGCAATACCGTGGTCGAACTGGGCAAGCTCGAAGTGCAGAACTCGCTCGTCCATCTGGGCCAGCGCACGGTGACGCTCGGCAAGGTCGCGCTGACGCAGCCCAAGCTCTATGTGGAGCGCGCGCAAGACGGCAAGCTGATGTACGAAGACTGGCTGGTCCCGTCGAAGGGCGCGGCCAATGCCGCAGCAGAACCTGCCGCCAAGGAAAGCGCTGGCAAGGAACAGCCGTGGACCATCGCGCTGGGCGAAGCCGATCTGAAAGATGGAGCCGTGGTGGTGCGCGATGCCGCCAATGCGCAGCCGATGCTGCTGCGGGTGAACTCCCTGCAGGCCAACGTGCGCGAATTCAGCTTTCCTGCGAAAAAGGGTGGGGCATTCCCCGTCAAGCTGTCGGCGCGCGTGGCCGGTGCCGGCCGCTCTGAGCCGGGCAGTTTGAAATACGAAGGCACGGCAGGCCTCGAGCCGTTGGTGGTCAACGGCAAGGTGCAGGCGACGGCGCTGCCGCTGCATGTGGCCCAGCCTTATCTGCCTTCCAATATGAAGATGCGCATCGTGCGTGCGGACGGCAGCTTCCATGGCGATGTTCGTGTGGCGATGGGCGACAAGGGGCCGACGGCCTCGGTCAAGGGCAATGTGTCGCTGGACGATGTGCGTGTGCGCTCAGTCTCTGCGCAAGCGGCCAAATCCAAAGCGGAAGAGGCTGCCGACGAAGCCTCTGAAAAGGGCTTGTCTCTGGGTCAGGGCGCGGAAGACCTGCTCAACTGGAAGGCGCTTGGCCTCAAGGGCGTGGCGGTGGAAGTGGTTCCCGGCAAGCCGCTGACCGTGGATGTGGCGGAAACCACCTTGAGCGACTTTTTCGCGCGCATCATCGTGCAGGAAAACGGCCGCATCAATCTGCAGGACCTGCAGGGCGACGAGGTCATCGAGCTGAAACCGGCCGATCCGTCGGTGAAAAAGGCCGAGGCCCCTGCGGCAGCGGCGTCGCAAGCCGTGCAAGTCGCGGAGGCGGTCGATCCGATGGCTCCAGTCATTCGCTTCGGCCGGGTCGATCTGGTGCGTGGTGCCATGGACTTCACCGACCATTTCGTGAAGCCCAATTACTCCACCGATCTGACCGAACTGTCGGGCCGCCTGAGCGCCTTCTCGTCGTTGCGTCCGGCCGGTGCCGACAGCTTTGACATGGCCGATCTGCAACTGAGTGGCAAGGCCGAGGGCACGGCGTCGGTGGACGTGACGGGCAAGATCAATCCGTTGGCGAAACCGCTGGCGCTGGATATTCAGGCGCGCATGCGCGATCTGGAGCTGCCGCCACTGTCGCCTTACAGCATCAAATACGCGGGCCACGGCATCGAGCGCGGCAAGCTGAGCATGGATGTGGCCTACAAGGTGGACCCCAGCGGCCAACTCACGGCGAGCAACAAACTCATCTTGAATCAGCTCGCCTTCGGTGACGAGGTCAAGGGCGCGCCGGCCAGCTTGCCGGTTCGTCTTGCGGTGGCCCTGCTGGCCGACCGCAATGGCGTGATCGACGTGGAGCTGCCCATCAGCGGCTCGCTCAACGATCCACAGTTCAGTCTGGGCGGCGTGATCTTCAAGGTCATCGGCAACCTCATCATGAAGGCCGTGACCGCGCCGTTCTCGCTGCTCACGGGTGCCTTTGGTGGCGGCGACGAGCAGGGCGCGGTGGTGTTCGATGCCGGACGCTCGACACTCAGCAAGGCGGCGCAGGAGCAATTGGACAAAACGGCCAAGGCACTGATCGATCGCCCCGCGCTCAAGATGACCGTTGTGGGCTGGGCCGATCAGGAGATCGAGCAGGATGCCCTCAAGCGCGAACGCCTGAAAACCATGGTGCTGGCGCAAAAACGACGCAAGGTGTCGCGCGACGGCGGCGATGTGGCGAATGTCATTTCGTTCGAGCCGGGCGAGTACACAGAGCTGCTGAAAGAGACCTACAAGCGCGCAGATATCAAGAAACCGCGCAATATGGTGGGCCTCGCCAAGGATTTGCCTGACAGCGAAATGGAATCCCTGTTGCTTGCCAACATACACTTGCAGGACAATGCAGCCCAAGAGCTTGCCTTGCAACGCGGTGTTGCTGTGAGAGACTATCTCGCTAGCCGCAGCGTGCCGATGGACCGTTTGTTCGTCGGTGCAGGTAAGCTGAAGGCCGATCAGTCGGCCGATTCCAAGGATTCCAAGGACTCCAAATGGTCGCCAAAAGCAGAGTTGAAGCTCGCGGCGCAATGATTATTTGGAGCCTTGTTGATGGGGTCGGTGACTGAGTGGCAGGTTCCCAAAGTGGTTTCCAGAAGGGGCCGGGCGAAAACCCGGTCAAAATAGCGATCTGGTAAAACTACGCTGGCAGGCATATGGGCCGGATTGCCGGTCGTTAAGTTTTGCCAAATTCATATCCAATAGGTTTCATGTTTCCTTTTTCTTCTCGCAATAAAATGTCTGACGCACCAGAAGCGGCACCGACGCCCGCCAAAGCCAGTGAACCGCATCCACTCGATGCTCTGACGGGCGGCGCTTTTTCCGCAGCCACGTCGGGCGAGCGTGCATCGCGTATTCGCGAATGGCTGCTCACCCAACCTGCTCAGGACCAATTGCAGGAAGTATTCAAGGAGCTCAGCGCTCGCGACAAGGGCGCTGCCCGTGCCGTGCGCGAGCGCCTTGACGAAATCAAGCGCATGCATGGTCAAGAAGCAATGGCTTCCGAGTGGGCCGACAAGGCCAACGCGCTGCTGTCCGCATCGCGCCTGTCGATCGCCGACGCCCTGGCCTGGCAGCGTGACGCTGCCAAGGCCGGCGCGCCGCTGTCCCGCGAGCCGCTGTCTGCGCTCAAGACGCAAATTGCCGATCGCATCAAGGTGATCGAAGACCTGCAACACCGCGTTCAAGTCCAGCGCGAAACCGCTGTGCTGTTGGCTCAGCGCATCGAAGTGCTGTCCACCAAGTCGTTCCGTGATGCAGAAGCTGCTCTCGAAACACTGGGCACCGACGTGAATCGTTGGCAAGAACACGCGCAGGAATTGACCTCCGACGCCTCCTGGGCCAGCGTGGAAGCGCGCTTCCCCCCGATGCTCGACGGTTCCCGCGCTCAGTTGCTGGCCGTCTGGGATGCATTCCAGTCTGCCCTGACTCAGACCCTGGCTGCCGCAGCCAGCGCCGAGGCACCACTGCCCACCGTGCCGGTCTGGGCCGACGAAATTCGCACCGTGCGTGGCGTGCCAACCGAAGCCGACGCGGCCAAGGTGGTGCAGGAAGCCGCCGCCAAGCCGAAGGTCGATCCAGAAGTGCGCAAGAAGGCGCAAGCCACTGTGCGCGATGCGCTCGAAAAGCTCGAGCAGGAGACCAAGGAAGGTCACGGCAAGGCCAGCATTGGCGCTGCCGCTGCACTGCGCGCTGCACTCAAGCCCAACGGTCGTCACGTGGATGGCGAGCTGGAGCAAAAGGTCAACGCCGCGCTGATCGCCGCCGGTGAACTCGAAGGCTGGCAGCGCTGGAGCGCGGACCAGGTTCGCGAAGATCTGGTGAACCGTGCAGAAGCTCTGCTCAAGCGTCCTGAAGGTCAGGAACTGGGCGGCCGCAAGATGCAGGAAACCCTGCGCCAGTTGCGCGAACAGTGGAAGCAATCCGATCAGGGTGCTCCCGCCAATCACGCGCTGTGGAAGCGTTTCGATGAAGCCTGCAACACCGCACACAAGGTCGTTGAGGTGTGGCTGGAAAAGGTTCGTTCCGAAGCCGCCGAGCACAAGGGCTCGCGCGTTGCGTTGATCGAAGAGGTCAAGGCATGGACGCAGGCACACGGCGCATCGCAGGACTGGAAGAGTGCAAGCCGCGCTCTGTACCAGTTCAGCGAACGCTGGCGCAATGGCGGCCATGTGAGCGAAAAGGTGTTTGCTGAATTGCAACCACTCTGGAAGCAGGTCATGACCGACGCGTCGCTGCCGCTCGAAACTGCTCAGAAGCAAAGCCTGGATCGCCGCCAGGCCATGATCCACGAGTCGACCGAGCTGAGCTCCGCCAACCCACTGCGCATCGATGCCGTCAAGGCACTGCAGCAGCGCTGGCAAGCCGAAGCGCAATCGATTCCATTGGATCGCAAGCGCGAACAAAAGCTGTGGGATGCCTTCCGCAAGCCGATCGACGACGCATTCCAGCGCAAGAGCGCGGACCGCGATCGCCAGACCTCCGAGCTGAGCGCCCGCGACAAGGCCGTGCTGGACGCCGCCAAGGCGCTGGAAGCCGCCAATGCATCGGGTGATGCACAGGCGATCCGCAACGCCATGAACGGCCTCGACGCCGCCATGCGCAACTCCGCCGAAGCCGCTGCCAACGCAGCCGCACCGGCAGTTGCTGCTGCACCAGCCAAGGCCGAGGCACCAGCTGCAACAGCCGAAGCCGATGCTGCTCCAGCCGCCGAAGGTGCCGAAGAGGGCGCAGCGCCCGCAGAAGCCGCTTCGGAAGAAGCAGCAGTGGCTGCAGCTCCAGCACCAGTTGCCAAGCCAGCGGCACGCCAAGTCGTTGCCGTGCGCGGCGACGACCGTCCAGGCGCCAACAAGCCCGCAACGGCTGCTCCCATGCAATCGCGTGGCGGCCCACGCCAAGGCGATCGCAATGGTGGTGGCGGTGACCGTGGTGGCCGCAACGACCGTGGCGGTGATTCCCGCTTCGGTGGTCGCGATGACCGCGGTGGCAATCGTGATGGAGGTCGTGACGGCTTTGGTCGTTCCGACGCTGCACGCGGCCCACGTCTGGGTGATTCGGCTTTCCGCGCACAACGCGACGCCATGGATCACGCACAGAACGCGCTGCGCAAGCTGGCCGCTCAGGCACACGGCGAGGCGCTCACCCGCCTGATGTCCGCCTGGGACAGCCGCGACGCAGAGAAGCTGCCTTCGGTCCAGGAACTGGGCAAGGTTCAGCCGAACGTGCGCACCGCATGGGCCCAGGCACTGGGTACGGAAGCCAAGAGCGCAATCGATGGCAACGCACTGCTGCGCCTCGAAATCGCTGCTGACGTGCCAACCCCTGCAGACCAGATGACGGCACGCCGCGCATACCAGCTGCAGCTCCTCACACGCCGCAACGACCCAGCACCCCACGAAACCTGGGGCAAGGACGTCGCCAACGTACTGAGCGCCGCCAGCGACGAAACAACGGCACGCCGTCTGCAGAACGCATTGAAGGTCCTGCTCAAGAAGTAATGATGACGAGGGCTTGACCCTCACTCAAGTCACTTCAGCGCCCCGCATGGTTGAAAAACGATGCGGGGCGTTTTCATTGGTGGCTGACCGACAGAATCAATCGCCGGGAGAACCGGTGGAGTAGGAGGGTACTTG
>CALMCS010000677.1 GCA_937862875.1 uncultured Comamonadaceae bacterium | reverse complement strand
ACCGGTGATGTCGGTGGGGGAGATCATCGTGGAAGGGACGCCATAGGGTGGCCTGTGCGGGGCCGTCAACCGCCGATGTAGCTCATTTCCACGCGGCGGGTGCCCTGGCGGGCATCGGCGGGCAAGGTGCCGCGCAGTTCCGAGTAGCGGTCGCTGCGGCCCTGCCAGATGGGCCCAATGGCCGAGGCAATGTCGGTGTCGCTGGCGCCACTGCGCAGCAGGCTGCGCAGGTCGTGTCCCTGGGTGGCAAACAGGCACAGGTAGAGCTGGCCCTCGGTGGACAGGCGGGCGCGGTTGCAGTCACCACAGAAGGCCTTGGTCACGCTGCTGATCACGCCAACCTCGCCCAGCGCAGGGTCGTGGTGGCCCTGTGCATTGGCGTGGCCCCATCGCTCGGCGGTTTCGCCGGGTGCGGCCGGGTCAAGGGGCACCAGTGGCAGTTCGGCACGCAGGCGCTCGATCACCTCGGCCGACGGCAGCACCTCGTCCATGCGCCAGCCATTGGTGGCGCCTACGTCCATGTACTCGATGAAGCGCAGGATGACGCCTGTGCCTCTGAAGTGTTTGGCCATGGGCAGGATTTCGTGCTCGTTGGTGCCACGCTTGACCACCATGTTGACCTTGACAGGGTGCAGGCCTGCGTGGCGCGCAGCATCAATGCCTTCCAGCACATCGGCCACCGGGAAGCCCACGTCGTTCATGCGCTGGAACACGGCGTCGTCCAAACCATCCAGACTCACCGTCACACGCTGAAGGCCGGCCTCGCGCAGCGCGCGGGCCTTGCGGGCGAGCAGGGAGCCGTTGGTGGTGAGCGTGATTTCGGGCGGGTTGCCGTCCACCGTGCGCAGGGCGGCGAGCTGCGAAATCAGCGCCTCGATGTTGCGACGCAACAGCGGTTCACCCCCCGTGAGCCGGATCTTGCGCACGCCATGGCCCAGGAAAACGGAGGTCAGGCGCGTGATTTCTTCAAAGCTCAGCAGGTCGCTGTGGGGAAGGTATGGGTAGCCTTTATCGAACACTTCCTTGGGCATGCAGTAGTTGCAGCGGAAGTTGCACCGATCGGTCACGCTGATGCGCAGGTCGCGCAGGGGGCGGCCCCGCGCATCGGTCAGCAGGCCGGTAGGTGCAACGGGCATAGCGGGTACCCGGGCTGCCAAGGCTGCGGTTCGCTGATCCACCAAGGGGATGACGCGTTCAGACATGGGGGGGATTTTGCAGTATTTACCCTGAGGCTCCCATGCTGGAAGCAAATATCGAAAAGATTCGCAATACGACGAAAAGAGCTGACGTGAATCAAGAATCTCGTTAGGATTTGTACCGCACAATACGTTCGTTTTTTTAATGGTGGCTATATATGAAAACTATTGAATGCAGCGCTGTCGGCGGTCTGTCCCGGCGCATGGTCCTTCAGTCGGCCACCATTCTGGCGCTGACTCCCATGATGGGCCAGGCGCAGGCGCAGCTGGCGTTGTCCACGGCTTTCAACCGCACGGTGCGCAACCGGGTTCTGTCGCAGCGACTGGCCAAATCCTATTGCCAGATCCTGCTGGGCGTGCTGCCGGAGTTTTCCAACAAGGTCTTGCTGGATGTGCGCCAGCAGGTGCGCAAAGGGTTTGATGAGTTGTCCACGGCCCCGTTGCCTGCTGAGTTGGCAAGTCGCATTGCGGAGATCAAGAAGCTGGCCGAGGCTTCCGATGCCATGGCGGTGCTTCCCCCAACGCGCGAGACCGTGTCTGCGGTGGCGCTGCAGTCCGACAAGGTGATGGCGGCGACCAATGCGACGGCCGAGATTTTTGAGAAGGTCGCGAAGATCGGGTCGGCCAAGCTGATCAACGTGGCAGGACGTCAGCGCGCATTGTCCCAACGCGTGGCACGCGACTATTTCTTGACCGCGGCCAAACTCGACGGCAAAGGCTTGCAGGATCAAATGAAGGCCGACGTTGTGGAGCTGAAAAAGGGCTTCGAGGTTCTGAAGTCGGCTCCGATCAGCACGCCCGCCATCCGCAATGAACTGGAACTGGGCCAGGCCCAATGGCTGTTCTTCGAGACGGCCATCCAGCGCAAGGCCGACGACAAGGGCATGGAAACGGTGGCCACCACCAGTGAGCGTCTGACGGAAGTGCTGGAGAAGCTGACCAACCTGTACGACGCAGCGCTCAAAGACGTTCTGGGCTGATCGGGCACAGTCTTGCAGAGGTACAGTGGAGGCCCGACGCGGACTCCACCATGTACCTGCCTGCCCAATTCGAAAGCCCCGACGGCGCGCATGCAAGAGCGAAGGCACCTACGACCTCGTGCTGCAGGCCGTGGGCCGCACCCCCAAC
>CALMCS010000676.1 GCA_937862875.1 uncultured Comamonadaceae bacterium | reverse complement strand
TCATTAAAAATACCTGTGTTGCGACTATGGTGTGAAACCATCGGTCTGCAGTCGGTGATCTATTTTTGGCCGCCGACTCGCCACCCGTGAGCGGCAGGTTTCGCCCCCCTTTTGCAGACACTCTCCGCTCAGCCCAGAAGTGGACCGATAGGTGAAAAAACCACAGATGTGGACTCCTTTCACGTTCCTTGAGAGTCATGAGGTCTGCTCAGATTCTGATTGCGAATTAGGAATTGGACACAGAGTTCTTGGCGTGATCGAGCCTTGGAGACGCATTTGTTTAGGCGATAGAATGAGAATAATTCTCAATACAAGATAGCTGCCGCACCATCGCGGCCTACAGTCTGTGACCACCTCTTCTTCCATCCCTGTCGATCCCGTCCACACCTTGTACGTTGAACACCATGGCTGGTTGCAGAACTGGCTGCGGGGCAAGCTGGGCAATACGTTCGAGGCGTCGGACATCGCACACGACACCTTTGTGAACGTCATCGTCTCAGGGATGGCGACGCGCATAGAGCAGCCACGGCCCTTTCTTGTCACGGTGGCCAAGAATCTGCTGATTCGCCACTACCGCCGTCGTGTGCTGGAGCGCGCTTATCTGGATGCGCTGGCCTTGCTGGCAGAAGATCTGGTGCCGCCGCCGGAAGAGCGTTTGATCGCGCTTGAATCCCTGCAAGCCGTGGATCAGGTATTGGATGCACTGGCTCCAAAGGCCCGCGAAGCCTTTTTGCTGGCCCATCTGGAAGGCCTGACTTACGCGGCCATTGCCGAGCGGCTGGGCGTATCCATGACGTCGGTGAAACGCTATCTGATGCAAGCGCACCGTCAATGCTTTCTCTTGGCACTGGCCTGATCCAGGCACTGCCTGCGTCCATTTCGCCATGACTATTCACTCCACTAAACGCCTGGCGGCCTCTGCACCGGGCACTGGCACAGTTCTGCGTGCCGGCGGTGCGCCTTTGGATGCCGCTGTGGCAGAAGCGGCCGCAGATTGGTTTACACGCCTGCATGGCGGCACAGCTACGGCCGCCGAGCAAAAGCGCTGGCGCCAGTGGCATGACGCCCATGCAGACCATGCGCGTGCTTGGCAGCATTTGCAGTCCATTACCGGTGCGCTGCCGGGCTTGAATGTCGGCGGTCTGGGCTACCGCACTTTGCATGGAGCTCCAGTATCTACATCGGCATCCGCATCTGCATCACGCCGTCGCTTGCTGAGCTTGTTCATGGGCGTGGGCACGGCCGCGGGTGCAAGCTGGGTGGTTACGCGCACGCCGCAATGGCAGCAATTGGCGGCCGACTATCGCAGCGGCACTGGCGAGCGTCAGCGCCATACGCTGCCCGATGGCACCGAACTGCTGCTGGGCACCCGCAGTGCCGTGGTAATGAATTTTTCAGGCGATGAGCGCCGCGTGCGCCTGCTGCAGGGCGAAGCCTTGTTCACCACCGGCCACCCGGTGGGGGAGCTGGGAAGCTTGCCCTTTGTGGTTGAAACCGCAGAAGGCCGCGTGCGTGCGCTGGGTACGCGTTTTACGGTGCGCCAGAACGCGGGAATGACGCAGGTTGCCGTGTTCGAGGGCGCGGTGGAAATTCACCCTGTGGATGCCGTACCGGGCAGCCGCCCGCTGCGGCTGGATGCCGGTCAAACCGTTCGCTTTGAACGTGCGCATGTCCATGAGCCCGTTGCCGCCAGCGAACGGGAACTGGCCTGGAGCCGTGGGCAGTTGTGGGTGGATAACCAGCGATTGGACGATTTCCTCGTCGAGCTGGGCCGCTACCGCAACGGCTGGCTGCGCGTGGATCCCGCTGTGGCCGGAGTGCGCTTTTCAGGTGTTTTCCCCTTGGGGGCCGAGGGCAGCAAGGCCAACACCGATGCCGTGCTGGCGATGCTGCCGAACTCGCTACCCGTACAGGTGCGCTGGCGTTCCCCGTGGTGGGTGATGGTGGAAGCAGCGGTGCCGACCAGCGGCCGTTGATTTCGGCGGATATGGCGGACTGCGCAATTTCTACGCGGCGACTGGGAATGCGCAGCCGCAGGGCGACTGAACAGAGGGAGCGGATCAAACAAAAAAATATTTTTGACCAAGCCTGACCCGATTTGATTTCTCAGGCTTCTTTGTTTCCGAGAGCTTTCACTCATTCGTTCGTTCATTCGTTCATCGCCATCGGATTCAAAGACTGTTCAAGACCATGTACCTTCAAAAATCTCAGCGGACCGTGCGCCGCGTTTTCGCTCCCACCTTGTTGGCTCGTGCTGTGCATTGGGCTTTTTGCGCCGGCACCGTCGCAGCATTGCCGCTGGTCGGAACGGCGGTTCACGCTCAGGTGGCAGAGGTGGAGGTAGATGTAAAGCAACGCAGCTACGACATCCCGGCTGGGACCATGGATTCGGCCTTGCGCAGCGCAGCCAGTCAGGCGGGCGTTGCGCTGATCTTCACGCCCGAGCAGACCGCGGGTCGCAACAGCAAGGGGCTGCGCGGCAGCTATAGCGTGGAAGGCGTCTTTGCTGCGCTGTTGAAAGACACGGACTGGCAGGCGGTGCGCCAAAGCGGTGGTGGCTGGACGCTGCGCCGTGTGCAGCAGGTGAGCCAGGCGGCGACGGGCACTGCTGCTTCTGCTGCTTCGGCTTCTGGCGGCGCAAAGGAATTGGCTCCCGTCATCGTGACGGCGACTGCAGAGCGTCCGGTTGTGGCCGAGGGCGCATACACGCCCACCGGACCTGTAGCGACGGCCACGCGCATGGGCTTGAGCCTGCGCGAAACGCCCCAGTCCGTCAGCGTGGTCACGCGACAGCTGATGGACGATATGGCGCTGACCGCCGTGCCCGATGTGCTGGAAAAAACGCCCGGCATCACCGTGGGTCGCAACGACAGCGAGCGCTACACCTTCTATTCGCGTGGCTTCACCATCGAGAACTTCCAGTTCGACGGCGTGCCCAACACCATGGATTCGGCCAACCAGTACACGACCTCGCTGGCCGACAGCGCCATCTATGAGCGCGTGGAGGTCGTCAAGGGTGCCACCGGCCTGCTGACCGGTGCGGGCAACCCCTCGGCCGTGGTGAATCTGGTGCGCAAAAAACCAACGAGGGAGTTCGCTGCCTCGGTCGAGCTGGGAGCAGGCTCCTGGAACCGCTACCGTTCGACCGCCGATATTTCCGGCCCCCTGAATGCGGCGGGAACCGTGCGTGGCCGGTTGGTGGTGGCAGGGCAGAACGCCGAGTCCAATGTGAACTATTACAGCCGCGACACGCGCAATTTTTACGCCACCGTCGAGGCCGATCTCACGCCCGATACGCTGCTGACATTGGGGCTGGATTACATGAAGACCGAGGCCGATGGCGCCACGTTCGGTCACCTGCCGCTGTTCTACAGCGATGGCTCGCGCACCGATTTCAGCCGCTCGGTCAACCCGGCCGCGCGCTGGTCCTACTGGGACAACGACAGCCGCAATCTGTTCGCCAACCTGAAGCATGACTTTGGCGGTGGCTGGGTGCTGGATGCCTCCGCCAGCCATCTCGCGCAGTCGCGCGATGTGGTCTACGGTGCGGCCTATAACGGCACCGTGAACCCGTCGACGGGCGCGGGTGTGCGCATGATCGCGGGCACCATTCCCTCGCAGACCGAAGCCAACACCTTCAACGCTGCGCTGAGCGGAAAGTTCGAGCTGCTGGGGCGCACGCACGATGTGATGCTGGGCGCGGGCTATTCGCGCCAGAACCGAGCGGCCCAGCTGTCGAACACGGTCTGGACGACCATCCCCAATTACTTTGCCTGGGACGGCAACATCGACCAGCCCACGTTCACGCGCACCTCGGACCGCGACATCGTGGTGCTGGAAAAAGGCCTTTCAGCGGCGACCCGCCTGCGGCCCACAAATGATCTGTCGGTCATTCTGGGCGTGAGAGCCAGTTGGTACGACATGCTGGATACCAGCACGGCCCTGGCGACGGGCCAAACCTCGGTGGGCAACGACCTGAGCGTGAACCGCAAGCTCACGCCCTATGCCGGCGTGGTCTACGACCTGAACCCGCAGTGGTCGGTGTATGGCAGCGTGACCAACATCTTCAACCCGCAGACCTATTACAAGGATGCCGGCGGCAACGCACTGTCACCGCTGACGGGCTTGAGCAAGGAAATCGGCATAAAGGGTGAGTTGCTGGACGGCAGGCTCAACACCAGTCTGGCGCTGTTCCACATCAAGCAAAAGAACGCAGCGCAGTACCAGGGCCTGAATGCAGCCAGCGGCGAGGAGATCTACACCGCCATCGACGGCATCACCAGCCGGGGCATGGAGGCCGAGCTGTCCGGCAGCATCGCCCCCGGCTGGAACTTGTTCGGTGGCTATACCTACCGCAGCTCCAAGGTGCCAGCACAGCCTGACGTGGGGACGCCTGCGTT
>CALMCS010000675.1 GCA_937862875.1 uncultured Comamonadaceae bacterium | reverse complement strand
GCAGCAAAAAGTGATTGCCCAAGTCGGGGGCAGTCCCGACACCGGGAAAAAACCCCAAAGCAAACATCAAAAAAACGCAAAAAAACCAAAAACAAAAAGCATCAAGGCAACAAATCCAAAGCATGCATATAAGCAGGCTGAACCATCAACTCCTCCCAAGGCTGAGGCAAAGTCTCAGGCAACAAAGCAACCCGCCGAGCTTCACTAATTTCGTCAGCACGCCACCCACCAGACACCAGCGCAGATTCCATATCAGCCAGGAAAGCATCCAAAGCCAAGCCATCCCCAACGCTCTGATTGCAAAGCAACACCAGATCACACCCAGCATTCAAAGCAGACACAGCAGCAGCAGCAAAACTCACCACCTCGCCGTTGATACGACGCGCCCCCTCCATGCTCAGGTCGTCGCTGAAGACGGCCCCATCAAACCGCAACTGCCCACGCAGCACATCCTGCAACCACTTGGAAGAAAACCCAGCAGGCAGCGTATCCACCTTCGGATAGATCACATGCGCAGGCATGACCGCCGTAAGCACCGTGGAAAGCCAAGGATAAGGCGCAGCATCATCGGCAAGAATCGCCTTCAATGAACGCTTGTCCACAGGAATGTCGGTATGCGAATCGGCCTTCACGAAGCCGTGACCGGGAAAATGCTTGCCGCAATTGGCCATACCGGCCTGCAACAGGCCCTGCATCAGACTGCGAGCCAAGGTAGCCACCACACGCGGATCGCGGTTGAACGAGCGATCACCGATCACCCCGCTCTCACCCCAATCCAGATCGAGCACCGGCGTGAAACTGAAATCCACCCCGCAGGAACGCAGCTCGCTCGCCAACACATAGCCGGCAGCCGTGGCCGCATCCATGGCCCGCATCGCGCCAGAACCCTCGCGGTACTTGCTGCCCTTGCCATCGTCCATCCACAGATCACCGAACGCCCGCATCGCCGGAATATGCGTGAAGCCATCCGTCTTGAAGCGCTGCACGCGACCGCCTTCGTGGTCCACGCAGATCAACAGATCGGCCTTCACCGACTTGATGTCGGCACACAGCTGCAGCAACTGATCGCGGCTATCCCAATTGCGGGCAAACAGAATGATGCCGCCCACCAGAGGATGCGCCAAACGCTTGGCGTCGATCTTGGTGAGCTCCTTGCCCGCAATGTCGATGATGAGCGGCGCGTGGATGGGATGAGTGGATTCTTGAGCAGCGTTGTTCATGTTGGGGCTTCTGATGATGACGATGACGAAAGAATCATCAGTCTTTCAATGTCTGTGAGGTTCGCTGGGCGGCCGGTGGATCGACCAGATACTCCACCACGCAAAAGCTGGCGGCGTAATCGGTCTCGTCCGTCACCGTGATGTGGCAGGTCAGGCCCTGGGCTTCGAACCATTCCTTGAGCGCGCCGTGCAGCACGATCTCGGGCTTGCCGCTAGGCAGTTTGGAGATTTCGCAGTTGCGCCAGGTCATCGGCATGCGCATGCCGAGGCCAATCGCCTTGCTGAACGCTTCCTTGGCGGAAAAGCGTGTGGCGAGATAACGCAGGCCACGCTCCGGCCAGCGCTTGGTGCGCGCACGCCAGGTCGCCAACTCGCCTTCCGAAAGCACTTTCTCGGCAAAGCGATCACCATGCCGTCCCAGGCTTTCGCGGATCCGGCGCACATCACAGATGTCGGTGCCAATTCCGTAAATCATGTCAGACCACCTTGGCTGCCATGCCGGCATCGATGCTGCGCTGGAACGCGCGCACCGTTTCGGCGTAACCCAGCTCGAGCGCATCGGCGATCAGCGCGTGGCCGATCGAGACTTCCTGCAGGCCGGGAACGCGGGCGACAAAGTCGACCAGGTTCTCGCGATTCAGATCATGGCCCGCGTTGATGCCAAGGCCCACGTCGAGCGCCGCTTGCGCCGCCTGGGCGTAGATCTGCAGCTGCTTTTCGCGTTCTTGCGCGCTGGCCGCGGCCGCATAGGGCTCGGTGTACAGCTCGACCCGATCGGCACCCACGGCCTTGGCCGCAGCCATCTGCTCGGGCAGCGGATCCATGAACAGGCTCACGCGCACGCCGAGTGCGCGGCATTCGGCAATCAGCGGCTTCAGGCGCTCGGCATCCTGCGGAAACATCCAGCCGTGGTCGCTCGTGAACTGGTCTTCGCTGTCCGGCACAAACGTCGCCTGATGGGGACGCGTCGTGCGAATGAACTCCATCAGGTTCTGGGTCGGATTGCCTTCGATGTTGTATTCCGCCTGCGGCCAGGCCTTGAGCAGGTCCGCCAGCTCATACACGTCGCTCGCGCGCACATGGCGCTCGTCGGGTCGCGGGTGAATGGTGATGCCCTGCGCGCCGGCTTCGAGGCACAGCGTGGCGGCACGGGTCACGCTCGGAATTCCGAGGTGCCGCGTATTGCGCACCAGGGCGACCTTGTTGACGTTGACCGAAAGAGCAGTACGAGGGGAATGTGTTGTCATAACGATTGCAGGTCCATCATGAGCTGGCGAGTGCGCAGCATCGGGCTACCGCAATGGTATTGCAACAGCGTGCGCAATTGGGATTTGAGGTCGCTTGCCGTGCCCGCACCGGCGCCCACCAGCGTGCGCAGGGTGGCGGTATAGGTATTGGGGTCGGTCAGCGCGGTGTGCAGACTCTGCCACTGCGAGCCCGCGAGAGTCGAGCGATCCGAGGCCGTCGCGGGGCGCAGGCCGCCGTCGGCAAGCAGCACATAGCGTTGATCGGCCTTGAGCGCCGCCAACGTCGAGGTCTCGGCATTCAGGTCCGGCAACAGACCGATCTCGCGCAGCAGCACCAGCTCGAAGCTGCGCAGCACCGGCTCCAACACGTCGCCATGCTCACTGGCCAACACGCGCACCACGCCGGCAAACATGTCGAACAGGGGCGCATGCGTATCGTCACGCGCCAGCAGCCGCATCAGCAATTCGTTGAGATACATGCCGGACAACAAGGCATCGCCGGACGGCATGATGTGCCCTCCGACCCATTCCGCCCCCTTGAGCGCATGAATGTCGCCATGCCCGTCACCAGAGATCGTGTAGGTCAGCCGCAGCGGCTGCAGCGGCAGCAGCACCGGGCGAAAGTTGGAGGTCGGCTTCTTCGCCCCCTTGGCCACCAGCGCCACCCGGCCGTAATGCCGCGTGAACACCTCCAGAATCAGACTCGACTCGCTCCAGTCGTAGCTGTGGAGAATGAATGCCGGTTCATCACTGATGCGTTTGATGGCCATGTAGCCTGCACTTCTTTAACGACAACCTACGCAGTGAAGCGGACGATCACGCCCGAACCACAGCGCCAAGACAGCCCTTCAGACGCGACGTCGCGTTCGCAGACAGTACTCTCGTACGGCAAGAACGCGCAACAAAGTATGAAGGGCTGTGTTGGCGTCCTGAAACGATTGACCCATCGAAGCCGCAAGGCTTCGTATAGGCCAACAAAAGCTTATTCGTAACCGAAGGAGCGGACGCGGGCTTCGTCGTCGGCCCAGCCGGAACGAACTTTGACCCAGACTTCGAGGAAAACCTTGGCATCCATGAGGCGTTCCAGCTCCTGGCGCGCTTCGGTGCTGATGCGCTTGAGGCGTTCGCCCTTCTCGCCAATCACCATGGCCTTGTGGCCATCGCGCTCGACCACGATCGTTGCGGCCACCTTCACAAAGCGCTTGTGCTGCTTGCTCGGCTCTTCTTCGAACTTGTCGATGATGACGGTCGAGGTGTAGGGCAGCTCGTCGCCGGTGAAGCGGAACAGCTTTTCGCGCACGGTTTCTGCGGCGAGGAACTTCTCGCTGCGGTCCGTGAGTTCGTCTTCCGAGTAGAACCAGGCTTGTTCCGGCAGGTACTTGGAGATGATGTCGAACAGGCGCGCGACATCGTTCTTGCTCTTGGCCGACATCGGCACGAATTCGGCGAACTCGTGGCGTGGTTGCATTTCGCGCAGCCAGGGTGCGATGTCACCACGGCGGTGAATCTCATCCAGCTTGTTGGCGATCAGCAGCACCGGGATACCGGGCTTGAGCAGGCTCAGCACCTTGGCATCGGCCAACGTGAAGCGGCCTGCCTCGACGACGAACAACACCAGGTCCACGTCACCGATCGCGCCCATGACGGTCTTGTTCAGCGACTTGTTCAGCGCGGTGCTGTGTCGGGTCTGAAAACCGGGGGTGTCGACGAACACGAACTGGGTCTTGTCCATCGTGCGAATGCCGGTGATCCGGTGGCGCGTGGTCTGCGCCTTGCGCGAGGTGATCGAGATCTTCTGGCCGACCAGCGCATTCAGCAACGTGGACTTGCCCACGTTGGGCTTGCCGACGATCGCGATCACGCCGCAGCGTTGACCGGTCGGATCGACAGGCACCGCACCGGCGGGACGCGCTGCGGCGAACATGGCGTCCAGCTCGGCAATGCTGCTGCCCTGCTGACCGGTTTCGGTGGTGGGTTCTTGTTGCTGCTGTTGCTCTGGCTGTTGTGGCTGTGCTTCGGCGTCGACTTTTTCTGCGCCGTCAACTGGCGGGGTGTTTTTCTTAGTCATGCTTTTTTTGCTTTCAATTGGGCGAGCATCGTGGTGGCGGCAGATTGTTCGGAAGCGCGGCGTGAGCCTCCGCTGCCATGTGCGGCCAACCCCAGCTCTGGGATTTCACAGACCACGTCAAAGGTCTGGTTGTGTGCTGCGCCCGCTGTGCTGACCACGCGATACTGTGGCAGCTTCATTTTTCGGCCCTGCAACCATTCCTGCAGGGCGGTTTTTGCGTCTTTGGCAGCCGCTTGCTTTTCGGGACTCAGGTCCACGCCTTCGAAAAAGCGATGCACCATGGACTGCGCGACTTCGAATCCCGCGTCCAGATACACCGCGCCGATCAGCGCCTCGACCGCGTCCGCCAGAATCGACGGTCGCAGCTTTCCGCCGGACTTGGACTCACCTTCACCGAGTCGCAGCACGTCGGAGACCTTGAGCTGCGAGGCGATACGATGAAGCGAATCCTGCTTGACCAAATTGGCCCGCATACGCGACAAGTCGCCTTCGGGCAAATCCCGCAGGCGACGAAAGAGCATGGTGGAGACCGCGAGACCCAGAACCGAGTCACCCAGAAACTCCAGGCGCTCGTTGTGATCGGCGGAAAAACTGCGATGTGTGACCGCACGCTGCAAGAGCGCGGGTTCTTTGAAATGATGCTGCAGACGGTTCTGGAGCGATTGAAGTTCAGTTGATAGCACTACTTTGAGGAGCCTTGGAACCGGTAGAGCAGATACGCCGGTCCATATAGAGGAATCTCGCGCGAATATTCATAGGAAGCCACTACTTTCTCATTCTGCTTAGTAACTTCCAAGTCTTTACCCGAGATGGAGGTGATGTCATCGATGGCAGCCGCGCGGTCAAACGAGCCACGAACTTCGGCAACAGTACTGCCTTCGCTCGCTGCTTTCTTGACCGCCTTGTTGATGGCCTGCCACTCAAGAAGGATTGGCATCGATTTGGTGCCCACAAATACCACCGCCACAGCGATCAGCAAAATGAAGACCAGGCCAATGAAGGACAGCCCGCGTTGACGCGAGCGTGGAGCGGAGATGCGGTGCAATGCCATGTCTACTTTTCCCTCTTGAATAACCAATTTATAAAATATTACTGCGGGCCATCTCAACACTGCAAGTACGGCCACTGCCGCACTGCGTTTGTTTTAGTTGAAAGCGCCAATTCGTTTGAAGTTGCCGAAGTTCATCCAGATGAAGAAGGCACGTCCCACGATGTTGGCTTCTGGCACAAATCCCCAATAACGGGAATCCAGCGAATTATCGCGATTGTCGCCCATCACGAAATAATGGCCATCCGGCACCTTGCAGCTCACGCCTTCGACGCTGTAATTGCACATGTCGCGGAACTGGTAGCTGCTGGCACCCTGAATAATGGCGGGCACATCGTTGTTGTTCAGAACGCGGTGCGGTTTCTTGCCGATCGTTTCCTGGAACTGCTTGAAGTAACGCATCGCGTCTTCTTCAAAGAAATCCGGCAGGGCCGTCGTCGGCACCGGAGTGCCGTTGATGGTCAGGCGCTTGTTCAGATAGGCCACCTGATCACCCGGTTGACCCACGATACGCTTGATGTAATCCACCGTTGGCTGAGGTGGATAACGGAACACGACCACATCGCCACGCTCGGGCGCATTGCCCTGCGAGATACGGGTGTTGAACACCGGCAGGCGCAGGCCGTAGGTGAACTTGTTCACCAGGATCAGGTCGCCGACCCACAGCGTGGGGTACATCGAGCCCGAGGGAATCTTGAAGGGCTCGAACAGGAACGAGCGCAGCACGAACACGACCAGGATCACCGGAAACAGACCCGCGGTCCAATCCAGCCACCACGGTTGCATCAACAGCTTTTGCTGAGTGACGGCCAGATCGTCCGTGCCATCGGCACGCAGACCCATGCGTTCGAGCTCTTCGCGGCGCTGCGAGGTGGACGAGGCAAAGACCTCGGCCGCCTTGCGACGGCGCGGCAGGAAATAAAAGCGCTCGGCCAGCCAGTAAATGCCGGTCACCACCGTCGCAATCATCAGGAGCAACGCGAAATTGCCCTCGATCGCGCCCACATACCAGGCGCCGATGTAGCCCAAGATGGCTGCGAGGATCAGAGATGTCAAAACTTGCATGAGCCGATGCCTTCTTCTTCCTGAATCTACTTAATCTTCAACTTGCAAAATCGCCAGGAAGGCTTCCTGCGGCACTTCCACAGAACCGATCTGCTTCATGCGCTTCTTGCCGGCCTTCTGCTTTTCGAGCAGCTTGCGCTTGCGGGTGATGTCACCGCCGTAGCATTTTGCCAGCACGTTCTTGCGCAGCGCCTTGACGGTTTCGCGGGCAATGATGTTGGCGCCGATGGCCGCCTGAATCGCCACGTCGAACATCTGACGGCTGATGATTTCGCGCATCTTCGCCACCACGGCGCGGCCGCGATACAGCGACTGCGAGCGGTGAACGATGATGGACAGCGCATCGATCTTTTCGCCGTTCAGCAGAATGTCGACCTTCACCACATCGGATGCGCGGTATTCCTTGAACTCGTAGTCCATCGAGGCATAGCCACGCGAGACCGACTTGAGCTTGTCGAAGAAGTCGAGCACGATTTCGCCGAGCGGCATTTCGTACGTGAGCATCACCTGACGGCCGTGGTAGGCCATGTTCATCTGCACGCCGCGCTTCTGGTTGGCCAGTGTCATCACCGGGCCCACGTATTCCTGCGGCATGTAGAGGTGCACGGTCACGATCGGCTCGCGCACTTCCTGCAGACGACCGACGTCGGGCATCTTCGATGGGTTCTCGACCATGGCGACTTCGCCATCGCCCTGAACCACTTCGTACACCACGCTGGGAGCGGTCGTGATCAGGTCCTGGTCGAACTCGCGCTCGAGTCGCTCCTGGACGATTTCCATGTGCAGCAATCCGAGGAAGCCGCAGCGAAAGCCGAAGCCCAGCGCCTGCGAGACTTCGGGCTCGTAATGCAGGGAAGCGTCATTGAGCTGGAGCTTTTCCAGCGCATCGCGCAGTCCGTCGTATTGATTGGCTTCTGTCGGGTACAGACCGGCAAACACCTGTGGCTGAATTTCCTTGAAACCTGGCAACGCCTGTGCGGCAGGACCCAGGTTGTTCGGCAGCTTCTTTTCCAGCGTGATGGTGTCACCCACCTTCGCGGCCTTGAGTTCCTTGATGCCGGCGATGATGAAGCCCACCTCGCCTGCCTTCAGCGAATCGCGCGCCAGGGTTGCGGGAGTGAACACGCCGAGGTTGTTGGCTTCATAGGCGGCACCGGAGGCCATCATCTTGAAGCGTTCGCCCTTCTTGAGCTCGCCATCGACCACGCGCACCAGCATCACGACGCCCACGTAGCTGTCGAACCAGCTATCGATGATCATCGCGCGCAGTGGCGCATTCGGGTCGCCCTTTGGAGGCGGCACGTTGGCAACCACGGCTTCGAGAATTTCGTCGATGCCCATGCCCGTCTTTGCCGAGCAAGGAATGGCGTTGTCGGCATCGATGCCGATCACGTCTTCGATCTCGGCCTTGGCGTTCTCTGGATCTGCGTTGGGCAGGTCCATCTTGTTGAGCACGGGCAGCACTTCCACGCCGAGATCCAGCGCGGTGTAGCAGTTGGCGACGGTCTGAGCCTCAACACCTTGCGATGCATCGACGACAAGCAGCGCGCCTTCGCACGCGGACAGCGAACGCGACACTTCATATGAGAAGTCAACGTGGCCGGGCGTGTCGATCAAATTGAGGTTGTAGATCTGACCGTCAAGTGCCTTGTATTGAAGCGCAGCGGTCTGCGCCTTGATGGTTATCCCACGCTCTTTCTCGATATCCATCGAGTCCAACACCTGGGCTTCCATTTGACGGTCGGCAAGTCCTCCGCAGCGCTGAATCAGACGGTCAGCGAGCGTGGATTTGCCATGGTCAATGTGGGCAATGATCGAAAAATTTCTGATGTGATTCATCAACGGAAAACAACAAGTGTTTGAATTGCAAAGACAGTGGACAAGAAAAAAGGGCGCGTCAAATAGCGACGCGCCCTAAACCAACAATCTTTGGCAACTGCGATAGTTGGAGCTTCATTGTAGGCAAAAAGGCCTGCACGGGAAGCCCATCCGACCGCAGATTAGGGCCGTTGCCGCATTGCAACGGGCTGTTTATTCACAGGTTATCAACAATTTTCATGCAATCCACGTGAACAACTTGTGCGTGATCTGTGGACTGCTTGTGCATCGATTCGATTCATCCCACATCATGGGGGATTCACGGTCATTTATACATATATCGATTGTTGGACGCCCGCTATTCTATAGAAAATAGCAGAAAGAAACTTTTTGAGGGTCGTAGCGGAAACCGCAAAAATTCTTGAAAACATGGGTTTACCCCTGTTCTGGGCTGGCTAAAGCCCCACTCCCGAGGTCGGGATGGGGCTTTATGGGTCGCTTTTTGCTGGCTTTTCAGGGTCAGCGGCTGGGGCGAATCAGCGCATATTGCGCCCATTCACCACGGCGATACAGCACATTGATGGGCTTGGTTTTGTCGGCCTTGGCCAGCGCGGCGTCGAAATCCTTGAGACTGTGGATCTCGGTATTGGCCACGCTCATGATGACGTCGCCCTCACGCAGACCGGCTCGTGCGGCCGCCTCGGCCACGGCCGTCACGCGCACGCCGCCCTTGATCTTGAGTTCCTTGCGCTGCGCGTCCGTGAGTTCGGACACTGCCAGACCCACCTGCTCCGCTGCGGCGGAAGCCTTGGGCTTGGCGCCGTTCGCACCGGTCTTGGCGGCAGCCGCTTTGTCATCGGGCTCGACCTCGGCAATCATGATCGAATAGTCCTTCGACACACCGCGGCGGAACACCGTCACCGTCGACTTGGTGCCTGGCTTGGTGTTGCCCACCAGACGCGGCAGATCCACGGTCTTCTCGACGGTCTTGCCATCGAACTTGGTGATCACGTCACCCGCTTCGATACCGGCCTTCTCGGCAGGCGAACCCACTTCGACGCCGCGCACCAATGCGCCCTGCGCCTTGGGCAAGCCCAGCGACTCGGCCACGTCCTTGGACACCTGTTCGATCTGCACGCCGATGCGGCCACGGGTCACACGACCGCTGGAGCGCAGTTGATCGCTCACACGAATCGCTTCGTCGATTGGAATGGCAAACGAGATGCCCATGAAGCCGCCGGAGCGCGAATAGATCTGGCTGTTGATGCCGACCACTTCGCCGCGCATGTTGATCAGCGGGCCGCCGGAGTTGCCGGGGTTCACCGCCACGTCGGTTTGAATCAGCGGCAGGTAGTCGCCCGTGTCGCGCTGCTTGGCGCTCACGATACCGGCGGTCACCGTGTTGTCGAGTCCGAAGGGCGAGCCGATGGCGATCACCCATTCGCCGACCTTGAGGCGATTGACATCACCCACCTTTACGGCCGGCAGACCGGTCGCGTCGATCTTCACGACCGCGACGTCGGAGCGCTTGTCCGCGCCCACGATCTTGGCCTTGAACTCGCGCTTGTCGGTCAGCGTGACGATGACTTCGTCCGCGCCTTCGACCACGTGCGCATTGGTCATGACGTAGCCGTCGGAACTCAGGATGAAGCCCGAGCCCACGCCGCGCGGTTGTTCTTCCTGCTGCTGTGGTTGGCTGCGGCGCGGCTGGCCCGGCTGCTTGGGGCCGTTGGGGATTGGCACGCCGAAACGGCGGAAGAACTCGAGCATGTCCTCGTCCATGCCATTGGTCGGATCGCCGGGAGTCACGCGCTCGGTGGTGCGAATGTTCACCACGGCCGGGCCGACCTGATCCACCAGATCCGTGAAGTCGGGCAAGCCGCGCGCTGCCGCTGCGGTCTGCGCCTGCACGGGCTGCACTGCGGTCAGCGATGTGCCGACGACTGCCGCGGTCATGAATGCGAGCGCGTAGCTCTGCAATGTTTTCTGACGAATCCTCAACATCAACATCTGGACCTCACAAGGTATTTTTTGTACGTTAGCAAATAGATCACTGTTACCTGTGAAGGACAACACGCCATTTGGTTCCCCTGGTCGCCATTCTGCGCACCATCGAACGCAAATCTCTGCAAATGATTGCAAACGAATCAGTGCGGTGCCTGCTTTATAGCCGAAGCAAAACGACGCAGCGTGGCGAGCGGTACTTCACCGATCATCGTGACCCAACTATCTCCGGCCACGCGCCCTGACAGCGTATGCGTGGCACCCAGGCGAAGCTCCTGGCCTTCGTAGCGATGGCGTTCTTCACTGAACGGTTCGAGAAATACGGAAATGCTGGCGAGCCCATCGGAATACACGCATTGCACCATCGCGGTCCGCGCGGGCTGCGGGTGGATCTTCTGTTTCTGTTCGCAGCTCAGCAGGACAAAACCGTCGACCGGAATCGGGAGTAGCCAGCCGTTGACCGCCAGCGTCGTGGGCAGGCGCGGCTCGCTGACCACGCGATAGCCGATCACGTCATTCATCATCGCCTGCATCTGCGCAACGCCGACCGGCGCGCTCATCTCGAGGTCCGAGAACGCGGCCTGCTCCAGCACGCGACCGTTCGGGGCCAGCGTTTGCCACTTGAGCATCAGCCCGCTCTTGCGATCGAGCCAGATGCGATAGCTGAAGCGCCACGCATCGCGCGCACGCAGTTGCAGCACATCGGACTCCATGCCGGCGACGCGTTGATCGTGGCCGCTCGCCTCGACCTCGTAATGCGCGGCGAGGCTTTCGGCATCGATGCCTTTGGTGCGCGCAAATTTGCGCGGCATGTCGCGCGAGTCGATGCGCACCACCCGGTCATCGACCATGAAGGTGCGCACGTCGGCATTCTGGCGATAGACCACCCGCGGCGATCCGGTGAGCGCTTCGATGCGTTCGATCTGGTGCCCATCGGCACACACATGCCAGACACGCGAGCTGCTCATCACACCGGAGGACGCGGACACCATGAAGGTCCCGCTGTACGTGCTGAAGTCCGTGGCCTGGCGGATGCGCTCCAGCCAGCCCTGCACATCGAGCGCTTGATTCTTGGAAGAGGAAGGAACGGGTACGGGTACGGCGCACGGAGACGTGGACACCGGTACGGATGCGGATGC
>CALMCS010000674.1 GCA_937862875.1 uncultured Comamonadaceae bacterium | reverse complement strand
GCGGCAGGGCGAACTGTCCACGCGCATCGAGGTGGACAGCGACGACGAGTTCGGCCAGCTCAATGCGGGCTTCAACCTGATGGCGCACGCGCTGCAGTCCTCCCATGAAGACCTGGAACGCAAGGTGCGGGAGAAGACGGCCAGTGTCGAGATTCAGAATCAGCGTCTCGCGGCGCTCTATGCGGTGAGTGCGTTGGCCAGCGAGGCGTGCGACTTGCGCATGTTGGCTCAGGGGTTCATTCAGCAGATCAAGAAGGTCGCCGGGTGCGATGCGGCTGTCGTGCGCTGGTCGGACGAGTTGAACCAGCGCTACATGATGCTCGCCTCGGCGGGCCTGCCGGACTCGGTGAGAGTGGAAGAGCAATGTCTCATGGCAGGTATGTGCGCGTGTGGACAGACTCCGGAGCAGGCCAGAATGCGCGTGATTTCGCTGTTGCCGAGAGACCCGGCCGAAAAGCGCCTGTCTCACTGTCTGCAGGCCGGTTTTCAGTCGGTGGTGAGCATTCCTGTGCAGCTGCAGCACCGCTTGCTGGGCGAGGTGGATCTGTTCTACAGCGCACCTCCGGTGATCAGCGCGGACCTTCGAGAGCTGCTCCATACGATGGCGCTGCACCTCGCCAATTCCATGGAAAGCATGCGCGTCACGGCGTTGGAGCGTGAAGCGGCGGTTGCGGAGGAGCGGAGTCTGCTTGCGCGGGAGCTGCACGATTCGATTGCGCAGTCGCTTGCCTTCCTGAAGATTCAGACCCAACTGATGCGCGATGCGATACAGCGCAAGGACGATGCAGCGCGCAGTTGCAGCATGGACGAGCTCGAGGTGGGGGTGCGCGAGTGCTACAACGATGTGCGCGAGTTGCTGGTGCATTTCCGCACCCGGACGCAGGACGAGGATATCGAAGATGCGCTGCGATCCACGCTTTCCAAGTTCGAACACCAGACGGGTATCGCAACGTCGTTGAGCATGTCGGGACAGGGCTACCCACTGGCTCCGGACGTGCAGATCCAGATGCTGCATATCGTGCAGGAGGCCCTGTCCAATGTACGAAAGCACGCGGGGGCAACCCATGTCGAGTTGCTGGTGCAGCGCCATCCCTTCTGGCGATTCGAGGTGCAGGACGATGGCTGTGGCTTTGACGTCAACTCCGTTCCGCCGGATTCGCTGCATGTGGGGCTCGGCATCATGAAGGAGCGCGCCGAGCGCGCGGGCGCGATGTGGCAGGTGGGGGCGGGTGCTGGGGGCAAGGGAACCAGGGTGGTGGTGTATCTGCCCCAAACGCTTTCTCCCACCCAGAACAAAAACCAAACTCAGATCCCCAGTCTTGCCCGGGCGCCCACCTTTGCGGGTGCTGAGACACCCCATTCATCCATTGGCAACGCCGCACCATGAATCTCCCCATCTCTGTTTTCCTGATTGATGACCATACCTTGCTGCGCCGCGGGCTCGTGGCCTTGCTGTCCCAGCAAACCGATTTGAAGGTGGTGGGGGAGGCCGGCGATGCAAGTCAGGCGCTGCGTCTGGTGCCGGGGCTGCAGCCCGATGTGATTCTGCTCGACAACCACCTGCCGGGTGTCTGCGGCATCGATGCGATTGCGGGACTGCACGAAGCGTCTCCCCGCAGCCGGATTCTGATGCTCACCGTGAGCGAAGACGCAGAAGACCTGGCGAATGCGCTGCGAAAAGGCGCTCAAGGTTACCTGCTCAAAACCATCGAAGGCTACCTGCTCGCCGAAAACATTCATCGTGCAATGCGGGGCGAGTCGGTGGTGAGCCCCGAGATGATGGGCAAGTTGGTCGCCGCCTTGCGCGCGCAGGGCGAGCCGCTTGAAGAAGCGAAACAGCAGACGCAGGAGGCGGAAGACGCCTCGCCGCTTTCCCCGCGCGAAGAGGAGGTGTTGAGCGAAATTGCCCGGGGGGCGAGCAACAAGGAAATCGCGCGAGTGTTGGACATTGCCGAGACCACCGTGAAGATCCACGTCCAACACATTCTGCGCAAGCTGGGGCTTTCCTCGCGCGTCCAGGCCGCAGTCTACGCATCGGACCGGCAGCGCTCGGGTTGATGGTGAGCATGATCGGTTTCGGCGGAAGAACTATGCGCACATAGTTCTTTGGGAGTAGTGGCCGGCGCATGCCATCGTTCCAATGAAGTGCCCCGAGTGTGCGGGTGAAGGATGTTCAGTCGGAGCGAAAAAAAAGACCATGGAGCCACAACTCAAAAGAGGGCTTCCCCATGGTCAAAACGACTGCCACTGCAACCAATGGTGGCTTGAATCCAGCGGAAAACGACCTGCGGCACAACCGCAAGGCGTGGTCTGTCCTGATCGTCAGTACGTTCGCGTTCACCGTGTGTTTCATGGTCTGGATGATGTTCGGCGTGATCGGGATTCCGATCAAGAAGATGCTGAACCTGAACTCGACCCAGTTTGGCTTGCTTACGGCGATGCCCGTGCTGACGGGTTCTCTGGTGCGGGTGCCCCTGGGTATCTGGACCGACAAATACGGTGGCCGCATCGTCATGACCGTGTTGATGGCACTGACCGTTCCTGCGATCTGGATGATGGGTTATGCGACCGAGTATTGGCATTTCCTCGTCGCAGGCCTGTTTGTGGGGCTGGCGGGCGGCGCATTCTCGGTCGGCACGCCCTATGTGGCGCGGTGGTTTCCCAAGAGTCGCCAGGGCATGGCGATGGGCGTGTACGGCGCGGGCAACTCTGGCGCTGCGGTCAACAAGTTTGTCGCACCGGTGATTCTGGTGGCCTTTGGCTGGGCCGCCGTGCCGCATGTGTACGCGGCCATCATGCTGGGCGCGGTGATTCTGTTCTGGATGTTCAGCTACAGCGATCCGTCGCACTTGGTGTCCAGCAACGTCAAATTCTCAGAACAGATCAAGGCCCTCAAGGATCCCAAGGTGCTCAAGTACTGTCAGTACTACAGCATCGTCTTCGGTGGCTATGTGGCGCTGTCGCTGTGGATGGTTCAGTACTACGTGGGTGAATACGGACTGGACATTCGCGTCGCCGCCTTGCTGGCTGCGTGCTTCTCGCTGCCCGGCGGCGTTCTGCGCGCCATCGGCGGGATGCTCAGCGACAAGTTCGGCGCCCATGCGGTGACCTGGTGGGTGATGTGGGTGAGCTGGATCTGCCTGTTTCTGCTCTCCTATCCCCAAACCGATTTAACGGTGCAGACCATCAACGGGAGCAGCACCTTTCACATTGGCCTGAACGTCTATGCGTTCACGGGGCTGATGTTCATTCTCGGCATCGCCTGGGCGTTTGGCAAGGCCAGCGTCTTCAAGTACATCAGCGACGACTACGGCGGAAACATCGGCGCGATCAGCGGCATCGTGGGTCTGGCGGGCGGACTCGGCGGATTTGTCCTGCCGATTCTCTTCGGCCTGCTGATGGACTGGACGGGTGTGCGCTCCACCGCATTCATGTTGATGTACGGCGTCGTCTGGGTGTCGCTCATCTGGATGTATTTCACCGAAGTACGACGCACCAACCTGCTGGGGTCCTGAACCCTTCCAACACAGTCCGTCGCCACCCTGGTGAGCGGTGACGGGCCTGCTTTTTTCTTGAATGAATGAACGAATACACGGGAGACGGTATATGTCGAAGCCATCAGCTTTAGCGAGTGAGCGCCGACCCAGTCGGGTGTTGACACTCTGGACACCGGAAGACAAGGCCTTCTGGAAACGTGAGGGCGAGGCCATTGCCCGGATGAACCTGTGGATCTCGGTGCCCGCGCTGTTCCTCGCCTTCTGCATCTGGCAGGTGTGGAGCGTGGTGGCGGTCAACCTGCCGGCGATGGGATTCAAATACTCCACCAACCAGCTGTTCTGGCTGGCGGCGGCCCCGGCGCTCTCGGGAGCGACGCTGCGGATTTTCTACTCCTTCCTGATTCCGATCTTTGGCGGACGGCGCTGGACCGCAATCTCGACGGCATCGCTGCTCATCCCCGCGATCGGCATTGGCTTCGCGGTGCAGGACAACACCACCAGCTACCCCACCATGCTGATGCTGGCGTTGCTGTGCGGATTGGGCGGCGGCAACTTCAGCTCCAGCATGGCCAATATCAGCTTCTTCTTTCCGAAGGAACGCAAGGGATCGGCACTGGGCGTCAATGCGGGGTTGGGAAACCTCGGCGTGTCAGCGGTGCAGCTCCTGAGCCCTCTGGTCATCACTGCCGGCATCTTCGGCGCGCTGGGCGGTGAACCGCAGACCATCATCAAAGCCGGCCAGGCTCAGAGCGTCTGGGCGCAGAACGCCGCGTTCATCTGGGTGCCATGGATTGCCATCACCTCGCTGCTGGCGTGGTGGAAGATGAATGACATTGCCGATGCCAAGGCCAGCTTCGCCGATCAGGCCGCCATCTTTCGCAACAAGCACAACTGGGTGATGTGCGTGCTGTACCTCGGTACCTTCGGTTCGTTCATTGGCTTTGCCGCAGGCTTTCCGCTGTTGATCAAGGCGCTGTTTCCTCAGGTCAATCCGTTGGCCTATGCGTGGATGGGCCCCTTAGTGGGAGCGGTGGTGCGGCCGTTCGGCGGCTGGCTCGCCGACAAGATCGGTGGC